>CAKAQU010000138.1 GCA_916720335.1 uncultured Moraxella sp.
CAGAATTCTAATGGCAAATTTTCTAGGGTTGATGATAAGCGCCAAAAATGCAAATACGCCCATAACCCAAAGCCCAATTCTTTGAAAAATACATAAAGGGCATGGGTCAAGCTGTAAGTAGTTTTGAAAAAATAAAATTGCCACCAAGCTGGCAATGATGGTTAGTAGTACCAATAGAGCATTGAGAGTGCGATAAGTTAAAATTTTTAGCATGTTTGATTACCTAAACAAATTTTTAACGATACGCTTGAATAAAATCGTAAAAATCTCGATTGTCTTCACGCTCTAGCGCCTGCTGGTCAGCAAAGGATTGTATCGCAAGATTGGCAAAATAAAAAGCGTCTTCGTTGCTTAGTGCGTGATTAGCAAGTTCCTCTTGATGTTTTTTGGCAAGTTGGCTGCCAAGTTTCCAAGTGCCGCCAAGTCTACGCGAATCGGATTCAATCTGTGCAGATAATGTAAAATCAGGATTGGTTGCAATGCCTTGCATTAGTGTTAAAGCGCTGCGGTATTCGTTGCCGCCATGGTATTCATCAAAGGCATCAGCAATCACTTGCATTTCGGTCAAAATTTTACCAATCCATGTGGTTAATTTTTC
The DNA here is from genome assembly GCA_916720335.1 of uncultured Moraxella sp. Lineage (GTDB taxonomy): Bacteria > Pseudomonadota > Gammaproteobacteria > Pseudomonadales > Moraxellaceae > Moraxella. The sequence goes on from CAKAQU010000138.1 coordinate 599, forward strand.
TTCGCCATTTTGAGTGATGATACTAATTTCTTTATCTCGACCTTGATTAACGACCTTTTCAATGTTTTCAGCAAGTTGTTTTTCTTCTTCGGGGAATAATTTTTCTGATGGCGATAACAAACAATAAATTGCCAAAACTTCTAAAAAGCAAGCAGTGGACATGTTAATGCCAATATCGCTGTAAGGATTTAAATCAATTGCTCGAAATTCCACATAAGCAATGCCTCGTTGTTTTAATGCTTCAGTGGGTGTTTCGTCAGATTTGGTAACTTGTTTTGGACGGATGGGGCTATAAAATTCGTTTTCAATTTGTAAAATATGGTCATTGATTTGGATAGGCGTACCATAGGCATCATCAATGCCAATATCACTAAAGGCTTTAAACGATGTTTGAATGGCGCGGCGAAGCCCTGTGATGTATTCATCCAAATCATTGTAACGAATATCCAAATCTTCTTGAACACTGTTGGTATAACCAAGTTTTCCCATGCGAAGGCTTGTAGCAAAAGGCTTATAATAAGTACAGCCCTTGCCAGATAGAGGAATTAAATCATGATCGCGACCTGTTAAAAAACAGCCGCACACACTTGGACTTGCGCCAAGTAGATACAAAACCAATGGTGTTAAACGTTTGAAATTACGAATCAGTGCCAAATATTTATCGTTTTTAAAGGCGGTAAAATCTTGTTTTGCTTCATTTTCTGCCCATTTTGAAAACAAATCATCGCCAATGGATAAATTATAATGAAGTCCTGCTATGGTTTGCATTTTGCGACCATATCGCACCCCAAGACCTGAGCGATAAAGCGTTTTTAATTTACCAATATTGGAGGTACCATAATCAGCTAAGGGTATATCTTCATCATTGTCTGACAACATGCAAGGCATTGACATCGGCCACATTACTTCATCATTTTGTAAAGAGCGATGCACCAATACATGAAGTTTGCGTAGCATGTCCAGTGCGTCTTTAATAGTGTCTTTTGGAGGTGTGATGAGTTCCAATAAATTCTCAGAATAATCTGTCGTGATAAAAGGATGAGTCAGTTTTGACCCCAAACCTGCCGGGTGAAAAGATGTGGCAGAATAGCCATCTGGCTGCATACGCAATCCTTCTTTTTCAATCCCTCGTTTCATACCAGATAATAAGTTTGATTCAAACCAGTGCGGTAAAGTAAAAGTTTTTGTCGTCATTATGATCATCCTATTTTTATAAAATTAGCCTAGTATAGCATATCAAAACAATACCACTGATAAATATAACGCAAATACACCAATCATCACACAACTATAAAAAAACGCAAGGAATTTGATTTCCTTGCGTTTGAATTAAAGCTAAAAACCATCAAATGGTTTTACCAGATTATTCAGCTTTGCTTAAAAGATATTGGTATAACTCATCTTTTAATGCAAGTTTTTTGCGTTTTAAGCCCTCAATTTCTTCGGCGCGGCTTACTGATGCTACAGGGTCTTTTTCCAAGTTGCTGATTTGAGTGTCTAGTGTATTATGTTCATCAAATAATTTTTCAAAACGTAAGTCACCCTCTGTTTTTAGTTTGGTAATTAGGTCACGATACTCTGGAAACATATGCTTCTCCAATTGGTGAAATAATAGGCACTTGCCCACTGACAGGAATATATTAACAAGATTATAGCATTTTAGCAAATTATTTTCATGTATAAGTTTGCACTTTTTAAGCGTTTGTAACTTAGGTTTCAGCTTTTCAATCTTAGCGATTGAAAATCCTAAATTTGCAAACCAATAACAACTTTGTATAATGACAAAAATTCGTCAATGATATATTTTTTTAAAATATTATTGATAATCAATTAAATTTTTAAATAATCAAACCATAAGGGGAAGCCTGTGTTAGACCAAAGTTTATTAGATGCGGTTAAATCTTATAGCGCCAACATGACTCGTCCTGTTGATTTTGTTTTGGGTCAAGGTGAGCATAGTAAACGTGCTGAACTGATTGATTTTCTGGAAAAAATTGCCAGCACCAGCGATAAAATTCGTTTTGACAAAAACCAAACAGACGCCAATTTATCAGCCATTAGTTTTAAAATTGTTTATGATGATAAAGATTCTGGCATTGTGTTTAGTGGCATTCCTGGCGGTCATGAATTTAGCTCCTTGGTTTTGGCAATTTTACATGCAGGCGGGCATACACTAAAACTGGATGAAGAAATTCAAAACCTGATTAAACGCATTCAAAAACCCTTAAAATTTCAAACTTTTGTTTCGTTGTCTTGCCACAACTGCCCTGAAGTGGTTCAGGCACTCAATCAATTTGCCATTTTAAATGATGATATTGAAAATGAAATGATTGATGGTGGTGTTTTTCCTGAATTGGTTGCTCAAAAAAACATTCAAGGTGTACCAGCTGTATTTTTAAACGGTGAACCGTTTTTAAATGGTAAAGTGGATACTGCGCGCATTATTGATAAATTACAAAGCCAATTTCCAGATTTATTAAGCAGTCAAGCTCAAGAACAATTGCCCAATCAAGATGTTACAGTGATTGGCGGTGGTCCAGCTGGGTCGGCAGCGGCGATTTATACTGCGCGTAAAGGCTTAAAGGTAGCTTTGGTTGCTGACCGAATTGGTGGGCAGGTCAAAGATACCCAAGATATTGAAAACTTGATTTCTGTACCTTTGACCAATGGTAATCAGCTGGCGAGCAATTTATCAACTCACATTCACAGTTACGATATTGCTGTCAAAGAACACGTTAGTGTTCAAAATATTGATGAAGTTGATGGCGGCTATCAAGTTACGTTAAATACAGGAGCAAGCTGGTTTTCTCGTACACTCATCATTGCAACAGGCGCAAAATGGCGTAAACTTGGAGTAAAAGGCGAAGAAGAAAATATTGGTCAGGGTGTGGCGTATTGCCCACATTGTGATGGTCCATTTTTTAAAGGCAAACCTGTGGCGGTAATTGGTGGGGGTAATTCTGGTGTAGAGGCGGCGCTTGATTTATCAGGAATTGTCCAACACGTAACTGTAATTGAATTTGGCGATAGTTTGCGTGCTGATAAAGTTTTGGTGGATAAAGCAATTGCCAAAGATAATATTGATATCATCAAATCTGCTGCCACCCAAGAAGTGGTTGCCAAAGATGGTAAAGTGGTTGGACTTATTTATCAAGATCGCACAACTGGAGAAAATAAATCATTGGATTTATCAGCTGTTTTTGTGCAAATTGGACTTGTGCCAAATTCTGATGTGGTAAAAAATTTGGTGCAAACTAACAAACAAGGAGAAATCATCATCAATGCTAA
>CAKAQU010000139.1 GCA_916720335.1 uncultured Moraxella sp.
TGGATAGCTTGCGTTATACACCGCATAGGTGGCTTAGAAAACTGTGGGGCTGGGTATGGTTTACAGTTAATATGTTATACACCGCATAGGTGGCTTAGAAACAGTTTATTTAAGATTAAACAAACTCAAGGCTGTTATACACCGCATAGGTGGCTTAGAAAGAACAGCAAGGGAAATAATCGTTAATCTACCTGTTATACACCGCATAGGTGGCTTAGAAAAAGAAGGGCAGGTTTTCAATCATATCATCACCGTTATACACCGCATAGGTGGCTTAGAAATTATACTTTTATTGAACAGTTAACCTTACACTGTTATACACCGCATAGGTGGCTTAGAAATGTGAGTCATTGTGTAACCTCTGGTTGTTGTGGTTATACACCGCATAGGTGGCTTAGAAAATAGATAAGAAAGGTAAACTAAATTGCAGGGATGTTATACACCGCATAGGTGGCTTAGAAAATCACCATCACCATCACCTGCCCCATGCGCACGTTATACACCGCATAGGTGGCTTAGAAACCCGAAGTTCTTGTGCTTGCTGACGTTTAGCATGTTATACACCGCATAGGTGGCTTAGAAATTTTTACGTTCGGCGGGCAAATTGGGTATTTAGTTATACACCGCATAGGTGGCTTAGAAATCATCAAGGGTTAAGCTTTTATCAGCTTGCACGTTATACACCGCATAGGTGGCTTAGAAACATCATTTGCTGATGTTGCAAACAAAGCCAGTCGTTATACACCGCATAGGTGGCTTAGAAATAGAGTAAACAATCTGAATAGGGCTATTGGTAGTTATACACCACATAGGTGACTGATAGGTTGTAATTTGATTATTCCTTTAACTTGTTATCCTTTGCCTAATCAATAAAAAAAACTGCTTGTTATTAATAAAGCAGTTTTTGCAGTTACTGATCAGGGTGCTATGTAAATTTATGTACCAATTTTGGCATTTACTCCATTAATTACACCACCACCCAAGCAGATATCACCATCATAAAATACCACTGACTGTCCCAAAGTTACAGCTCGTTGTGGTTCTTCAAATATCACCTTGACACAATCATTTTCTAAAAATATTCTACACATCTGGTCAGGCTGGCGATAACGAGTTTTGGCGGTACAAACAAATCCTGTATTATCAGTTTTTGGCGGCTTTGTTACCCAGTCCAGTTTATAAGCAGTCAATTGGGTGCTTTGTAACCACAAATGGTCATGCCCTTGTCCAACAATCAAGCGATTATTTGCCAAATCTTTATGTAAAACAAACCAAGGCTCTTCAGGGCGACCTGAAACGCCACCAATTCCAATTCCGCCACGTTGCCCAATGGTATAGTACATCAAACCTTCATGTGTACCAATTTTTATACCATCATCGGTATAGATGTCGCCGCGTTGGGCGGGAAGATAGGTTTGTAAAAAATCTCGAAATTTACGTTCACCAATAAAACAAATACCTGTTGAATCTTTTTTCTTAGCAGTTGCTAGTTGGTATTTTTCAGCAATTGCTCTTACTTTTGGTTTTTCAAGTTCGCCCACTGGAAACAGTGTTTTGGCAATTTTATCACCACTGACGGCATGCAAAAAATAACTTTGGTCTTTATTTTTATCCAGTCCGCGCAAAAGTGTCGCCTTGCCATCTACCGCAAAACCATGTCTAGCATAGTGTCCTGTGGCGATATAGTCAGCGCCCAGTGTTAGAGCATAATCTAAAAATGCTTTAAATTTTACTTCTTTATTGCACAAAATATCTGGATTGGGGGTTCGACCCGCTTTATATTCGTCTAAAAAATGCTCAAAAACTCGCTCCCAATATTCCATAGAAAAATTGGCGGTATGTAAAGGAATGCCAATTTTATCAGCAACTGCTTGCGCATCAGCAAGGTCAGTTAGAGCGGTACAGTATTCAGTTCCATCATCTTCTTCCCAGTTTTTCATAAACAAGCCTTCCACGCAAAAGCCCATTTCTTTTAATAAAACAGCAGAAACTGATGAATCAACCCCGCCAGACATGCCGACAATGACTTTAATTTGGTTATAATCTTTATTGGGGTACTCATTTAAAACGTCCGCTAGGGTAAATGCTTTTGATGCTTTCATTGTCTGTAAAAATCTATAAAAAATAAAAATATACTGGATTATATTGTATTTTTTAGGTAAAATTCAAGGCAATCAATTGAATTAAAAAAACTTGTAAAAATGATGAAAAAAGCCTTTATTGTTGCAGCTGTTTGTTTGTCTTTTGTGCAAATTTCTTATGCAAAAACCAGTGATTTACCCTTTGTCGGCACTCGCTATTTTAATATGGCAGGCGGCAATTGCACAGAAGAAAGTATTACTATTAAGAAAAATGGTGAAGTTTCTTTAAAATATCATGGTTGTCAAGGTACAGGCACTTATTTTAAAGGTAAATTTTCCAATCCGTTAAAAATCCAAGAAAAGAACGAGACATATTATTATCAAATCAAAGACAACCAAATTTATGAGTTGGATGAAAATAAGCAAGTATCCAATAAATGTACCATCATAGGTCGCCAAGATTCATTGTGTATTAGTCAGTTGATCGAATAAATAACTCAAAAAGGTAATTATGATAAAAATTGGTCAAGGTTTAGACGTCCATACGTTTTGTGAGGGTGATTTTGTAACACTCGGTGGCGTAAAAATTCCTCATAACAAAGGGCTTTTAGCGCATTCCGATGGCGATGTGGTATTGCATGCTTTGTGTGATGCCCTGCTTGGAGCATTGGCTTTGGGTGATATTGGACAGCATTTTCCAGATAATGACCCTAAATTTAAAGGGGCAGACAGCAAAGTTTTGTTAGACCAAGTTTACACCCTAATTAAGCATCAGGGCTATGTTTTGGGTAATGCAGACATTACGATTGTGTGTGAGCGACCAAAAATTGCTCCTTATAGCGATAAAATGTGCCAATGCATTGCTGACGTATTAAAAACGCCCAAGCAAAATATCAGCATTAAGGCGACAACCAGCGAAAAAATGGGATTTACAGGGCGTGAGGAAGGGATTTTTGCCAGCTGTGTGGTGCTACTACTTAAGAAGTAAAGCCTTTAAAAAAGTTTGCTTAACCCTTATAATAGCCTAACTGTTTTTAATGGAGTATGTGATGACCGACATCAACCCTCAAACCAAAGCCATGATTGAAGAACAAATTAAAAAGCACCCAGTATTGCTTTATATGAAAGGCACGCCCCAATTTCCCCAGTGTGGATTTTCAGCTCGTGCAGTTGAGGTTTTAACTCAAATTGGTCGCCCATTTGCTTTTGTGAATATTTTAGAGAATCCAGAAATTCGCCAAACGCTACCAATCATCGCAAATTGGCCGACATTTCCTCAATTATGGATTAATGGTGAACTTATTGGCGGAAGCGATATTATTTTACAAATGTATCAATCAGGTGAGCTTAAGCCATTAGTGGAAGAATTTAGCCCAGAGCTTCCAGAATAATCACCAATCTTGCTATATAAAAAACGGTTAAAAATTAACCGTTTTTTTGTTTTTATTTTATATTTTTTCAACTGTGATATAATGGCAAACCTGTTTTTGTTTTAGTTGATAATACGGATAATCTTTTTATGTCCATTAAATCCGACCGCTGGATACGCCAAATGGCAGAAGAATTTGGTATGATTTCTCCTTTTGAGCCATCACAAGTACGTTACAATGAGCGTGGTGAAAAATTGGTCAGTTATGGCACATCAAGTTATGGCTATGATGTTCGCTGTGCAAATGAGTTTAAAGTTTTTACAAATGTTCACTCTGCTATCGTTGACCCTAAAAATTTTGATGAAAGAAGTTTTATCGATATCGTTGGTGATGAATGTATCATTCCGCCAAATTCCTTTGCATTAGCTCGCACAA
>CAKAQU010000140.1 GCA_916720335.1 uncultured Moraxella sp.
TTTAACAAATCGCTCATATGCACATCAATTGCATCAAACCCTGACAAACTAAAGCCAGCTGCCATTTCTAAGTGTCCATTGACGCCTTGTTCACGTAAAATAGCAACTTTTGGTTTAGTGGTACGGCTGTTTAAATAAGGAGCCTCAACCTTTTGATTTAAATCATAATTAGCAAAAACAATCAACCCATGATGATTAATATCATCAATCAAAGCAAATTCTTGGTCGGCGCATTCGGGATTGTCGCGTAAACGAGCAATCTCATGGCTGACTTTTGTCCAATGTTTTTGCAAATCAGCACGCTTAAAACGGTAAGTGATTTCTTCTGTATCAATAGGATTTTGTATATCTTTGACTACAAAGATGGTCAAATCATCAACATTGCCGCCGCCTATGACGGTTTCTTTAACCACGCCAATTTTGCTCAGGAATTTATCAGCATTTAAGGTTTTGGCAAGCGCCAAGAATTCAGCTTGTTTTTCAGGCAATACTTGCACCACGGCGCCAATTTCTTCAGAAAATAACTGCTCAATAAGTTTATCTTTAGCTAGAACCAAATCTATGGCAACGCGAGCAGAAAACTGCATTTCAGCTACTGTTGCAATTAAACCACCATCAGAAACATCATGATAAGCACAAATCAAATCTTGTTCGTTGGCATTTTGGACAAGATTAAAAAATGCAATTAAATCATCCGCATTATCCACATCAGGGCAATCATCGCCCAATTGGCTTAATGTTTGAGCAAGAATTGAGCCGCCCAAGCGATATTGACCGCCTGACAAATCTAAGCGATATAAAATACTGTTCTGATTAGTAAGTTCTGGAGTGATGGTTTTATGAATATTAGTAACGGGTGCAAACCCGGTGATAACAAGGCTCATTGGTGAAACAACTTGTTTGTTTTCTTTGCCTTCTTTCCATGTGGTACGCATAGATAGACTATCTTTACCTACTGGGATACAGATTCCAAGCGCAGGGCAAAGCTCCTCACCAACTGCATGAACTGCATCAAACAGTGCCGCATCTTCGCTATCCTCTCCACATGCCGCCATCCAGTTTGCCGATAGTGTAATGTCAGAAATTTTTGCAATGCGAGCTGAAGCCAGATTGGTAATGGTTTCAGCAACCGCCAAACGAGCAGATGCTTTTGGGTTGATTAATGCAACTGGTGTGCGCTCTCCCATTGCCATTGCTTCACCTGTATCAGCAGTAATGGTAGTGCTGGTAACAGCAGCATCTGCTATAGGAATTTGATAACGTCCAACATACTGCTCTTGAGTAATCATACCCGTAATTGAACGGTCGCCAATACTGATTAAAAATGATTTACTAGCAACAGTTGGGTGTCTTAGCACATCAGTTACCGATTCTTTTAAATCAATTGCTGACAAATCCAATGGTTTTAAATTAGGATTTTTGCGCGTAAACTCGCGTTTCATTTTTGGAGTACCGCCAAGTAAAACCTGCATTGGTAAATCCACAGGTTGTTCAGGCAATAAGTCATCATTTACGGTTAGATGGCGAATATCCGTTGCCACACCAAGCACTGCATATGGGCAACGTTCACGCTGACAAATTTCATCAAATAATGCTTCATCTTTTGGATTGATTGCCAAGACATAACGCTCTTGAGCTTCGTTTGACCAAATTGCCATTGGCGACATGCCAGATTCTAATGATGGTACTTTACGTAAATTAAGCACCGCCCCAACTTCATGGTCATTGACCAATTCTGGCATCGCATTAGATAACCCACCAGCCCCAACGTCATGAATGGATACAATTGGGTTTTTGTCCGCTCCCATTGCCCAACACGCATCAATTACTTCTTGACAGCGGCGCTCCATCTCAGCATTATCACGCTGAACGGACGCAAAATCCAAACCTTCATCCAGTTTGCCACTATCGACTGAACTTGCTGCCCCGCCGCCTAAACCAATTTGCATGGCAGGGCCACCAAGCACGATTAACAAATCTCCAGCACTGATGGCATTTTTTTGCACCAAATCACGTTTAATATTACCAAAACCGCCAGCAATCATAATCGGCTTATGATAGCCACCCATATTTGTGCCATCTTGATTTTCACTGGTATCAAGTTGAAAACTTCTAAAATAACCTGTTAGATTTGGACGACCAAACTCATTACTAAATGCTGCACTACCAAGCGGCGCTTCGGTCATGATTTCTAAAGCAGACGCCATACGGTCAGGTTTGCCATAGTTTTTTGTGGAAATTTTGCCAGTATTTTCCCATTTTTCAGGCATATTTGGTAATTGCAAGTGTGACACATGAAAACCTGCCAAACCTGCTTTTGGTTTGCCCCCGCGACCTGTTGCCCCTTCGTCACGAATCTCACCACCTGACCCTGTAGCAGCGCCTGCAAACGGAGCAATTGCCGTTGGATGATTGTGAGTTTCTACCTTCATCAAGATATCTACTTGCTCATGGTGAAACCCATATGTTGCTTCGCCATTTTCGTTTTTGGTAGGATAAAATCTGTCTGCAACAAAACCTTCCATTACCGCCGCATTATCTTTATAAGCCGACAAAATGCCTTCTGGATGCGTTTCATAAGTATTTTTAATCATTTTAAATAATGATTTTTCCTGAACCACACCATCAGACGTCCATTGGGCATTAAAAATTTTATGACGGCAATGCTCACTATTTGCCTGAGCAAACATCATCAATTCAACATCTGTGGGATTTCTGCCAAGTTTTGTATAATTTTCAATCAAATAATCGATATCCTGAGCGGATAAGGCAAAGCCAAAAGTTGTATTTGCCTCAATTAAAGCATCCTTGCCACCCGATAAAATATCAATATAATTTAAATGCTTAGGCTCATCATGTTCAAACAATTTTGCTACATCACCAAGGTGATAAATCAAACTTTGAGTCATGCGGTCATGCAATAAATTTTCAGCGGCTTTAGGTAGTGGATTGGGCAAATTTTCACCTGACAATGTAAAAATCACCACCCTTTCTATGCGGCTGATTTCTAAGCCACAGTTAGTAAAAATATCCGTTGCTTTTGACGACCATGGGCTGATTGTACCAAAACGCGGTGAAACAATAACTTGAACTTGAGCCTTATCAATGGGAGCAATGTAACATATTTGACCTTGATTTAATAAATCAATGGCTTTTTTTTGTTCATCAGTAGATAAATTTTTTTCAAAAACATAGACTTGCTGACTATCAATTTTAGATACCAACAAACCTGCCTTGGTTTGCAAATCGTTTAATAACTTTTTTGTTTGAAAATCAGTTAAGAAGGGAAAACCTGCAATGGTCATCATAGCAAAATCCTATTAGGGCGCAAAATTTGACTTTATTCTAGCAGATTTTAAAAGGATTTACATTACTATGTTACATTGCTATGATGAGGTTATTTGCTGTTTATAAAATAGATTATGTTAAATAAATATCTAACAATAATCGAGATAGATTGTTTCAATTTTTAAACCATGTTTTAAAAACAGCTATTTTTATTGACCATTTTTTGAGCATCGCGTCTAATGGAACTGCTTATGCGTTTTGGCAAAACTTTTGGATTATCGCTAAATCCATGTCTTACATCGTTTACTTTACAGCTATTTGTGGTGCACACCATATCCATTTCCACCAGTTGTGCGCTAAAACCAGTATTAAATGTTACTTTAACCGTTCCTGACTTCTCAACTTTTGCTTTAAGATTGCGAACGTCTTGAACAGAAAAATCTTGACCCCACCCTAAATAATAATGCTCAAAAAATTCACAGCCAATATCTTGATTTATGCTTGCCTCTCTATCATTAATTTGATGAGCCTTTTGTAATAGCTGTTTAAGGCTTGAAGTAGCATAGGGGCTAACGTTTCCTGAA
>CAKAQU010000141.1 GCA_916720335.1 uncultured Moraxella sp.
TTTATTAATGTGCTTATTCAGCAGAATCAGCTGCTTTATCAACCAATTCAACCACATTAGCATCTTTGATGGCTTGCAGCGTTTTAATGACTGAAAATTTTTCCACCTTTTCATCAATACGTCCGCGTCTACGCACCCCTGCCGTATCAATCAGTGTGTATTGACGACCTTCTCGTTCAAATGGGATGTAAATGCTATCTCGAGTTGTGCCCGGCATATCAAACACCACCACTCTATCCTCACCCAAAAGACGATTGACCAAAGTGGATTTACCAACATTGGGGCGACCAATAATAGCAAGTTTTAGACCATCTGCCATTTCTTTTGGTTCAGTATCTTCTTGCATATTTGCAGTTAAGGCTTCCAATAAATTGGTAACGCCTTTGCCATGGCTTGCTGCTGTGGCAAATGGTTCGCCAAACCCCATCGCAAAAAACTCACTAATACTGGCATCATGTACGCCATCTGTTTTGTTGGCAACCAAAAAAACAGGCTTGCCTAAAGTGTGTAAAAATTTGGCAATCCCCTCATCACTGGGAGTTAATCCTGCTCGTGCATCTACCACAAAAACCACACTATCAGCCTCATGAATAGCGGTATAAGACTGGCTTGCCATATAATCATCAATGTTGCCTGAACCATCATCAGCTTCACCAATACCGCCAGTATCAATAGCAATAAATGATTTGTTTTCAAATACCACATCACCATATTGACGATCGCGAGTTAAACCCGCAAAATCGGCAACTAAAGCCTGACGAGATTTGGTTAATTGATTAAATAAAGTGGATTTACCAACATTGGGACGACCAATCAAAGCAATAACGGGTTTTAAACTCATTTTCTACTCAGATGTTTTTTGTGAATGAATAATAATTGGAAAAACTAAATAAAAACAAGACGCAACCAATTAGTGCGTCTTATTTATTTTACAACTCTGACGCTATTTGAACTGCCAAATCATTACTTTATTATCCGTGGTTTGGGTGTATAATCGTCCGTCTTTTGCATGCAAACTGACAAGCTGACCTTTTACTTGGGTACGTCCAACAATTTTACCTGCATCATCAAAAATATGGACTACTCCCATGCCATCACCAACGGCGATATAAGAACCAATAGCAACAGGATTGGTTAATTTACGATATTTTAGCTGATTATTTACCCATTGCTGTTGTCCTGTAATTCGGTCAAAGGCTACCACGTTACCCTGAATATCTGAACCAACTAACAAACTTCCTAAAGCATCTAGTGCCTTTGTGCTGGCAAGTTTTTCGGTAAATATCGTCTGTCCTGTGGTCATATCAAAAGCAAGTAATTGCCCGCTGTAACTGGCGGCATACAAATGATGGCCCACCACCAAAGGTTTGCCATCAACATCACCCATGCGATTTACCTGACTACCGCCCACAGCAAACCCAATGCGCCGTGTCCAAAGTGGTTTACCAAGTTCAGGGTTAATAGCGTGAATACGACCATCTGCAGTACCAAAAACAGCGGTGTTTTTATCTAAAGATAAAGGTAGAGCCGTACCACGCACACTTACTAAAGGAGTCTGAGTGTTAAATTGCCAAACCTGTTCGCCTGTCTTAGTATCTAGCGCATAAATTACGCCATCATTAGCAGAAATCATCACGCGATTTTCACTAATCAGACTTGGGGTAATTGACGAACTGGGTAGAGTTTTTTGCCAGCGAATTTCATGAGTTTTGGTATCAATAGCAAATACTTTGCCATCACGTGTACCGACCACAGCAAGTGTTTGTGCGTCATCAACACCAACACCGCTAGTAATTAGCCCGCCAACATTAACCGACCAAATTGGTGCGTTATTTTGATAAGCAGTTACAGTACCAAAGCGATTTGCGGCAATAAAGCCATCTTGTAAGACTGCAATTTGTAAATCAGGCGTATCTGCTTTTTTGTACTCACCCTTTTTAATGCGTGCATTACCCTTTGGTAGTGACACACTGGTAACTGGGGTTAATACAGAAATGGCGTTATCAATCTTTACTAATTTTGCTGGTTTTTTTTCTTCTGCTTTGACTGTCTTAAATCGTTGACAGCCTGATAAATCCAAAGCAACCACAGCAAGTGCGCCCACCAAAACAGTTTTTAACATATAAGATTGCATACAAAAATCCTTCTATTGGGTTGCACTAGTATCAGAAGTCTGATTATTGGCGGTATCGTCTGCTTTTTTATTCTCACCATCAGTTATTTGCGGTTTTGCTTCTGCAACCACTGATGGTTTTTGGGTAATGGGCTTGGGGTTCATGCCCAAAGATTGCATTTTTACACTTAACAATGAACGTACTTCTTGGCGTTCTGCCAAAACATTCCAAGCCGTTTCATAGGCTTTTTTGGCATTTTCCATATCATCTTTGGCAACATAAATATCGCCCAATAATTCTTGTTTGGACGCCTCAAAAGCAGGTGGCATTTTTTCATTCACAATCGCCAAAGCACCTTCTTTATCGCCGTCGGCTAGCATAACTTGAGCCAAACGTAGACTGGTAATCGCCTTTAAACCATCATCTTTTAAATCAATATTCAAGGCTTGTTGCAAAGCAGTAATTGCTGTTTTATAATCTTTTGTGTCTGATGCAATATGCGCCTTAATAATAAGTGCTTGCCAAGCATAAGCAGATTTTCCATGACTGGCAACCAATTTATCAATATCAGCAAATAAATTATCTTGTTCTTTTTTAAGTAGGTTTTGGGCGGCTTCATCCAAATCAGGATTATTTAATCCAAGTACCAATGCATCATTTCGTTCACTAATATCTGCAAAACTATCAGCAGCTACTGTATCAATCTTAGCATGGTTATTTTGGTAATATTGCCAACCAAAATAGCTTGCCAATGCCACAACAATTGCCCAAAAAATCTTAGGGCCATGTTGTTTTAATGCGCTCATCGCCTGAGCATCGCTCATATTACCATCTAACTGATTGGAATTTGGAGTAGAAGATTGTTTTGTCATTATCATCACTTATTTATTACTTAAACGTAAAATCATTGATGCAGCGTATTGACTGCTCACCTGTTTGCATATGTTTAACACTGACAGTTTGATTGGCAACTTCATCATGCCCAATAATCACTGTATAAGCTGCACCCGATTTGTCCGCTTTTTTCATTTGGGCTTTTAAACTGGTTGCACTTGCCATTTTTACTCGCAGCGATGAATGTGTGCGAAGCTGTTTGGTGTACAGTAAGGCATTGGTATAAACATCTGGATGCGCCACCACAAACACATCACAATCGGATGTTTTGGTAATTGGATTAACCGTTTCAATAAGCAACAGTAAACGCTCAAGTCCCATTGCAAAACCAACCGCAGGCTCGGATTGTTCTGGTTTACCTTTGATAATACCCACCAATCCATCATAGCGCCCGCCCCCACAAACAGTGGCTTGCGCACCTAATTTATCTGTAGTCCATTCAAAAACCGTTTTATTATAATAATCCAAACCACGCACCAGTTTTTCATTAATCACAAAATCAATGCCTAAAGCATGTAAATAATTTTGCACTTGTTCAAAATGGCGGCGCGAATCTTCGCCCAAAAAATCAGACAGTTTTGGAGCGCCTAGCAAAATATCTTGGGTTTGCGGGTCTTTAGAATCTAAAATACGCAATGGATTGGTGGTCAATCTTCGCTGACTATCATCATCAAGCCCATCAAAATGCAAAGTCAAATAAGCCACTAAAGCTTTTTTATAGGCTTGCCTTTCGTCGCTTTCGCCAAGGCTATTTAATTGTAATGTTAGCACTTTATCTACGCCTAGCGCCTGCCACATATCATAGGTCATCGCTATCAGTTCGGCATCAGCATCTGGTAACGCGCTGCCAAAACT
>CAKAQU010000142.1 GCA_916720335.1 uncultured Moraxella sp.
AACAACTCAGCTTCTTTTTTCTCAAGACGCGAATCAATCGTTTGAATAAATTTATCCGTCATTTTTTGAATATCATCTGAGGCACGGCGTTCATCATCTTCAGAAATTTCTTTTTCTTTGATCAGATTTTTGATTTCGTGTAGCATATCACGACGAATATTTCGCACGGAGATTCTGGTGTTTTCAGCATCTGAACGTGCCAATTTTTGCATATCGCGGCGAGTTTCCTCAGTTAATGCGGGCATGGGAACACGAATAACATCGGCAGTCATTGGGTTTAGCCCCAAATCCGCTTCACGAATTGCCTTATCTACTGCCTGCACCATAGAACGGTCAAATGGTTGAACCAAAAGGGTGCGACTGTCTTCTACGTTAATGCTGGCTACCTGATTGAGTGGCATTTCTGAACCATAATAACTAACCATCACTGATGATAAAATACCAGGATGAGCACGCCCCGTGCGTAATTTAGCAAAAGATGCCTCTAAAGCTTCAATTGCCTTACTCATTCGAGATTCACCATTTTTTTTAATGTCATTAATCATAAAGTTATTTCCTTTGGAATTATTTTGGTTAATTGAATCTATCAAATCATCTTAATGATAAACTCGTGTACCTTCTTTTTCACCCATAACCACATTAAGCAGCGCATTGGGTTTATTCATATCAAACACTTGTAGCGGCACATTGTGTTCACGGCACAAAGCAATTGCAGTTAAATCCATCACGCCAAGTTTACGTTCAAGCACTTCATCAAACGATAAACTATCGTATTTAACCGCATCAGCATGAACGCTTGGGTCTTTATCATACACACCATCAACTTTAGTAGCTTTTAGAATTAAGCCTGCTTCAATCTCGATTCCACGCAGACACGCTGCCGTATCAGTGGTAAAAAATGGATTACCCGTTCCTGCTACAAAAATACATACTTCGCCATTACTTAAATGGCGAATAGCATCACGACTAGAATACGGCTCGCCAACTGTTGCAATTGATAAGGCTGACATCAGACGTGTTTTGATATTACGGCGAACTAATGCATCACGCATGGCAAGACCATTCATCACGGTTGCCAGCATGCCCATTTGGTCGCCAGTAACACGACCAACCAACCCTTCTTTTTGTAAGGTACTACCGCGATATAAATTACCACCGCCAACTACAATCCCCACCTGCACACCAAGACCTCGCAAATGGGCAATTGATAAACTCATCTGGTCTAAAATACCAGCATCAATACCCATATCACGACCGCCCGCCAAGGCCTCACCAGAAAGTTTTAACAAAATCCGAGAAAAATGTGGATTTTTATCCGTCATATCATACCCCACTTTTTTTAAATAAATTATCCAATTTTAACACATTTTTTAAGATTCATAACAAAAACCCATCTAAAAAGATGGGTTTTTATTACTAAAGGTAGATTAGAATTTATATTCTAAACCTGCACCGATACCATAAGAATTTTGGTCTTTAGCACCTGTTACTTTTTCTTTTAGATAACCGCTATAAATGTGACCTGTGGTATTTTGGTTAAAGCCATATTTACCACCGACAACAATGCGCTGTTCTTTATTATTTTTAACATGATCAGCATTGTTCACATAGTCAAGTTGACCATAAGCAGTCCATGGAGTTTGAGCTACTTTATAAGTACCAGAAACAGTGTAGGCATGTTCTTTTTGCTTTTTATCACTAGATCTTAAACCATTTTCATCAGAAGCATAAGCATCAGTTAGTTGATATTGTCCCGCCACAGTAATTGCTGGATTAACAGCATAGGCAACGCTAGCACGCAATGCGCTGTCAAATAAAACTGTATTTTTACTATCAGCGCCAGCTTTTAGATAGCTTACACCCGCTTTTAGTGGCATGTTGCTTGGTTCATATTTAGCAGCTACGCCCCACGCATCACGACCAAAGCTTTCTTCTTTGCTAGTTCCCTTATTGGTTTCATCCAGGGCATACACACCCATCAACTGAACGCCATTATACTCTGGTGAAAAATAGGCAAAAGCGTTGTTAGCACGAGGACCAGAAACAGAAGCTAATACATCATCATCACCAACTGGGCTACCAGTAGTTACATTAGCGTAGTTTACATAATCATCAACTGCAGTCAAACGACCAGCAACCAAAGTACCAAGTCTTTTGTTAGCAAGACCTAGATAGGTATCACGCGCGGTAAAACTTGCCTTGTTATTAGTATCAACTTCTAAACGGTATTCCAATTGATAAACCACGTCCGTATTGGCAGTTAGGGCTTCAGAACCTTTTACACCGATACGAGAAGCGTTAGAATTTAGCTTTGTACGAGTCTCTGTGCTTGCAGCTTTAGCCGCATCATTACCATCTTTAACATCCAAGGTTAAATATGCTTTACCATAAACAGTTGGGGCAGCGTGTGCAGCAGTGATAGACAAAGCAGCAATGGCTGACGCTAAAAGTAGTTTTTTCATGGGTATTTCTCCACTGACATTTTTTAGTGATGGGGCTGCTTAAAACGCTTGCACCCACATGATAATCATCAATAATGATGCTATCATGGTTTTTTCAATTTAGGCATTAGTAGGAAAATCCTTTAACTTCATGCCTTGTGTATAGAATACCAACTTTGACACATTTTGCAACACCTTTTATCTGAAAATTTGCAACTTTTTTCTTGATTTTTTTATTTTTATATATTATTCAATAACTTAAAAATACAAAAAATATTCAAAATTTTTTAGATAAATCATTGATTGTATTACAATTGATTAATTTTTAGACTAATTTTTAGTTTTAACTATATACATTTATTGAAAAAATCTTTAGCAAAAGTTAGAATGAGAATTGTTTATAAATCACTTTATGATTTATTATTTATAATCTTTTATCTTTAATTGGAAAAAGCTGATGAATGCTGATTTAAAAAACACTGATGATTTGGATTATATTACCAAATCTGCTAAAGCCAAAACTGATATCCAGCATATTTATGAGTTTTTAGGCTGCCAAACTTCACAAAAATGGTTAGATATTGCCAAAAATCATTTGCCACTGCTTCTGCAAGACCACGCCAATTGTGAAAAAAAGGCAGCAGGAACGGCAATGAACTTAATTTTTCGTTATGAATTTTATCGTGATTTGCAAGAAAAACTTTCACAGTTAGTACGCGAAGAAATGCTGCATTACGAACAAGTTATGAAATTAATGAAAGAGCGAAACATTGAATGGTTTCATCTTCCAGCAGGTCGCTATGCTAAAGGGCTATTAAAACACAAACGTACATTTGAACCTGCTGGCATGATTGATGTACTCATCATTGGAGCATTTATTGAGGCACGTTCTTGTGAGCGGTTTTCAGCTCTAGCAGATGTAATAGATGATGAAAAATTATCCAAATATTATAAATATCTTTTAAAATCTGAAAGCCGTCATTATGAAGATTATCTTTCACTTGCTCAATCAATTAGCGAAGATGATATCAGTTCACGTGTGGCATTTTTTCGTGAAGTAGAAAGAGAATTGATTGACAGTCCTGATGATGAGCTGCGTTTTCATAGTGGCGTGCCAACTTTTGAGCACTACAGTTATTAATAATATTAAATAATTTATGGTTTTTATTAGATTTTATCAATTAAAGATTTCAATATTTTTGCTTTAAAAAAGTAAAATTAACCTCATATAATAGTAATGAACTTTTCGTAAAAGGATAAATTATGGCTTTTAAAGATATGATTGGTCAGCGTGTACCAAATGTAACGTTTCCGACTCGTCAAGGTGACAGCTGGGTAAATGTAGAGAAGCTCCGCAAGGCCTTGCCCTCCGTCCCTATTGAGTATCAAGATGAG
>CAKAQU010000143.1 GCA_916720335.1 uncultured Moraxella sp.
CACACCCCCATCACCCGATAAGGTTGCAAAAAAAACTTGGCAGGCATGGGCAACTCTATCATACCCTCCTCAATGCCCTCACGATGTGCATACAACACTCCTAAAATCAGTAAAATCGACGCTTCAATATCTGCCGTAATAACCACGCCTCGCATTTGCATTTGTAATGTATTAAGTTGGTTTTGGGTAAATTCATCTTCACCAATTAGGTTTTTACGTTGCAAGGCGGCATCCATTTGAGCGTCTTGCAGCTCACCAAAGGTGCTATAAATCTTACGCCCTATATATTGTTCAGCAATCGCCACCGCTGATGTCAGCTTGCGTGCGACTTGTTCTTTGTCATCGGCTTCAGCATACAGATGAGCCATTGCCACATCAAGGGGAATTAATTCACTCATTAGTTTACCTTGTTTGGTTTTACTTGTTTTTTGGGTTTTTGGCAGTTGGATTGTCTGCTTTTTGCTCGCCAAGTGGTGCAATTAGCCCCAATGCCAACAACTCGTCTGCATCATGCTCATTGTCAATCTCTCGCACATCGCCTGCCCAGTATTGTTTATCGCCAAAGTGTTGTTTAATCACTGTATATTTCATAATTACCACCATTTGATTGCGTTGATATACTCGGGCATCTTAATAAGCAAAATAGCGATGAACCCTATCTTTGCTACTACCCATAGGATTTTTATAATCTTTTCAGGTGTTACATTTGTGATTTCAATCATAAAAATACCTAGCAATTTAATAAAAAATCGTTTATTATTATCCACAAGTTATCTCTTTAAGTATTGGTTAAAGGGGTGATTAAAAACCCCTAAGACCGCCACAGTCCTAGGGGTTTTTGTTGACTTATTTAGCCACCAAATCGCCATAAATAAAGGCTTCGGGGCGATACACCGCCAAAGCCAAACGTTCAGTGGCTCGGATAGTCAATAACATACGAGTAAAATCCTCACCCTCAAAACCAACTTCCACTGCTGATTGCTGGCGGTCAAAAATTTGAGCACCCAAATCAAACGCCCCTGTTAAAAATTTACCAATTCCCATTGATTGGGTTGTAACTACAGGCAAGCCCCACAAAGTTGGATTGATGGTGCCTTGCGGATTACCAATGATATGCCGTCCATTATCATCTTTGGTTAGCTCAATTTTAGTCCAATCAATAGGGTTTAATACATGCCCTGTAGCAGGATATTCTGACAATACTGCTTGCAACATTGCCAAACGCAACTGGTCTAAAATGGTGTATTTTGCCAATCCTGTTTTATCCACAAAACTGGTTGCTTGGGTTAAAATCCCCTTTAAGTTACCACCGGTACCATCGCCATTTAGCAACTGTTTTTCTTCCACCAATTTTAAGCCGTACACCAAGCGTCCGTTAATATGGCTGGATAATTGGCTGGCATCTTCCAAGATTTGAGCCGACACTTTGATAAAATGCCCCATTGTTTTGACGGCAACGCTTTGCTCATCAAACTTAACGCTGGATTGTGCTAGTTTATCGCCTTCATTTTGTTGGATGGCGGCACTGTTGGTAAAGCCTGTTTCGCGCATATAGACAATGCTGTTGCTGTCTGTTGTGCCAGCCATGAGTAAATCACGCACAGTCAATCGCTGTTGTGGCAAGCCAACAATCCCAGTCAAACGGTTTGGAGTAACAAGCGACCCTGCCGAACCATCCGCATTGGTGGCTTGTGAGGTGATGGTTGATTTAACTTCCATCTTAGCAAAACGCCCATTGCCTTGATTTTCTTTAAGTTTTAAATAATCATCGCTTTTTGTAAACTGCTCACCCAGTGTATTAAGGGCAGGTGCGCCATCGCTGCGACGGGCCGTTTTTTGCTCAAATTCATCAAAGCGGGTTTTTAATGTGTTTAAAGCCAATAGAGCTTCATCTGCACTTTCTTTGGCTTGTTGTGATAAAGCTTCACCATTTGTCATTTTGCCTTTTAGCTCTTCGGCGTATGCTTTAACTTTATCCACTTGAGTGGCAAATTCACGTGCCAACTCTTCTTGAGATTTATTTTCTTGCGTCATTAATTACTCCTTAGGTTAAATTAATTTGTCTTAAAATATCAATTGCTTTTTGAGTGTCGCTCTGTTGCAATATCTGTGATTTGATGTTGCTAACTGTACTATCTTCATTGGCGGGGAAGGTAACAATAGACACCTCTTTTAAATCCACTTCCAACAAGTTTAAAGCATCATCATCTTTGCTGTATAACCATTCTTTGATGTAAAAACCAATAGACAACCCGTCAATCGCTCCTGCTTTTATAAGAGCGTGGGCTTCTTTGGCTTTGGCAACATCGTCAATCAGTAGTTTACCCTCACCATATAAGCCTCTTTCATCCTCATATAACTTAGTCCAAATGCCAATCACTTCAGCCTTATTGTGCTGCCATAAGATTGGCGGCATTTTGCCTTTTTGTTGCCAAGCATTTAAACTATTTAAAAATGCTCCTTTTTTAACTACATCGCCATAACTGTCTTTCACGTCAAACACATTACAATAACCACTAAAAAAGCCGTCATCTTGGACGGCTTCACTTTTTAGGGCTAAAGATTTTATCTGTAATTTCATAAATATTTACTCTTTTTTACCTAAATCTTTCAGTGGTGTTAAGTTAAGCTGCACTGTCAATTCATCACCCCCATTCATGGGCGGTAAATCCTCAAGCTCACGTACTTCGTTGCGGGTAAGCCAGCCATTTTGTAAGGCGGAGGTGTAAAAAGACGCTCGCCCCGTACTATCAGCTCTTAACAGTCCCTCAACACTAAATCTAGGTTTGTATTTTTGACGCTCTTCCGCTGATAGCAACTTTTTAACAATGGTCTGCTCAATGCGTACCAATGTTGGACGTAAGCTGTACATCAAAAAACCCAAATTCATGTTTTCAAGGCTGCTTGCCCAACTACTTGCTTTGTCCGTGTGATAAACCAGCTGTGGCGGTACGCCAAAAGTACGGCAAATCTCCTCAATTCCAAAATAACGGCTTTCTAAAAGCTGTGCATCTTGGGGATTTACTCTAACTTGGCTGCTACCAGCCACATCCATACCAGCTTCTAACACCATAAATTTACCTGCATTTTCAGGCTTGCCAAATTCGCTTAGGCTTAATCTGAGTCTTTCACGTTGCTCTTGGGTTAGCGTGGTTTGCGACGTTTTTAAAAACCCGCCTGCTTTTAAGTTGTTTTTAAACTCATGATTGGCGGCGTTATTAGCGTCCATCTGAAAGCCCATGACTTGCGATTGATATTTTATTGGTGATAACCCTACCAAACCATCTAATGTAAAGCCTTTGATATGTAAAATCTCATCATCATAAAACACACTTTGTTTGCCGTTTTCGGTGTAAATATAACGCACTTCCCCTTCTTTGGTGCGTGATAACTGCATCAATTCAGGGTTTAACACATCCAGTGCGATAATGTGCCTACTTTTTTCTGATCGGATAATGTAAGCGTACGCATTACCCCATAAATCAAGACTTGCCACCATCGACTCCCAAAATTCGCTTGCTGTCATGTCAGCATTGGGGCTGTCGTGTAAAATACGATACAAGGGATGATTGGCTGCAATTTGTTTGCTATCATCGTACAGATGTAGGGGTAAACTAGCAATGGTTTGACTGCGTAAACGCACACACGCCCATACAGCAGATAATTTTAAAGCGGTGTCGGCACTGATGACTGACCCGCTGGCAGTACTTGCCCCCAAAAATGGCATCATTTGACCATTTTTGTGCAAACGATTACTAAACAGTCCGCCAAATAATTTGTTAAAAAAACCCATCTTGTTATTATCCTAAGCAATGATGATATTGTTCA
>CAKAQU010000144.1 GCA_916720335.1 uncultured Moraxella sp.
AATAATCATCATCAAACGAAGGTGGGGCAAAATTGCCTTGTTGCTCTAAATGGCTCATATGCATTTGCATGGAACGCTCATGTTGGATACGTTGATAAATTTCCTCACGATGCACCGCAATATCTTTGGGGGCATTGACACCCAAACGCACCTGATTGCCTTTAACACCAAGAACAGTAATGCTGACTTCATTGCCAATCATTAAAGTTTCGCCAACACGACGAGTTAAAATTAACATAACAAGCTCCTTGTTTTTGTGGGAAAATAAAAATAAAAATACCCAAACCATCATTATAAAGTGGTTTGGGTAAATTGTCAGCTTTTTTTTTAAAAAACAGCTATGAAAGTAAAGAAAAATTACAATCCTGCAACCTTGCTTTCACCGTCAACGCGATCAAGACCAAAAGCTGTATGTAATGTTTTAACTGCTTTTTCCAAATGCTGTTCTTGAATTAATACAGACACTTTAATTTCACTGGTGGAAATCATTTGTAGGTTGATATTGTTGCTAGCTAGTGCATCAAACATTTTGCTTGCTACCCCTGCGTGAGAGCGCATACCAACACCCACCACAGAAACTTTAACAACATCAGTTGAGCCTGTAATTTCAGTGGCGCCAATATCGTCTTTTACACGTTCGTTTAAGATTTTTAGAGTTTTGTCGTAATCGCCACGCTGTACAGTAAAACTAAAATCTGTCATGCCGTCAATAGATGCATTTTGAATAATCATGTCAATTTCAATATTAGCAGCGCCAATTGGGCTTAAAATGGCGGAGGCAATCCCAGGTCTATCTGGTACGCCACGAACTGTAATTTTTGCTTCATCTTTATTGAACGCAATGCCTGAAATAACCGCACGTTCCATATCATCTCCTTCATCAACGGTAATGAGTGTACCCACATTTTTTCTGAATTCATCATCAAACGCACCATCGGTGCCTTCATCAAAGCTGGATAGAACCCGCAATGGAACTTTGTATTTACCTGCAAATTCCACTGAGCGAATTTGCAATACTTTCGAACCTAAAGATGCCATTTCCAGCATTTCTTCAAAGGTAATTTTGTTTAGTTTTTTGGCTTTGGGGGTGATGCGTGGGTCAGTGGTATAAACACCATCAACATCGGTATAAATTTGACATTCATCAGCACCGATAGCGGCAGCGATAGCAACCCCCGTGGTGTCAGAACCGCCACGACCCAAGGTGGTCAAGTCATTAAATTCGTTTACGCCCTGAAATCCTGCAACAACTAAAACTTTACCATCAGAAAGCTCACGCTTGATATTTTCAGCATCAATATCTTCAATACGTGCTTTGGTGTGAGTGTTATCGGTTTTAATGGCAACTTGACGACCAGTCATAGATTTGGCATTAACACCTAAATCTTTTAATGCCATTGCTAATAAAGCAATAGATACTTGTTCACCCGTGGCAACCATTTGGTCATACTCACGCATATCAGGGTCGCGACTGATTTCGTTCGCCAATCCAATTAAACGATTAGTTTCACCACTCATGGCAGAAACCACTACCACCACTTGATGACCATGGTCATGCCAGCGTTTGACACGTGCTGCAACGTTTTTAATGCGACTGGTATTCCCCATTGAGGTGCCGCCGTATTTTTGTACAATTAATGCCATGATATGTTGCCTTAATTTATAACATCAAAAGAACGGTTAAAATAATAATAAAAAATCAAGCCCGCTATATTACTATATTTAGCAAACTTTGTCGCCCTAAATTATTTATTTATCAAAAATTCCAAATAATAATTTAGGGCAATAAATCTGCTAAAATAAATTTAGTAATTGATTTATTGTGCCAAACGAGTAGTCAGGTCTTGATGTAAATTTGCTAAAATGGTGTTAAGCTGCTCACCATTTTTAGCACCACCTTGAGCATAATCAGCTTTACCACCGCCTTTACCACCAAGTTCGTTAGTTAGTGTACGAATGATATCGCCAGCTTTGATTTTATCTTGTAACGTTTTGCTAACACTAGCAGCCAACGCCAAATCATCGCCATTTTTTCCAACTAACACAATAACTGAGTCATCAAAATGTGATTTTAAACTGTCTATCAAGGTGCGAATGACTTTTCCATCAACGTCAGATACCATTTCTACTAACAAATTAACTGTACCAATTTTTTGTACGTTAGCAAGTAAAGTTTTAGCTTGATAATGTGCTAATTTTTGATTTAGATGCTCAATTTGTTTTTCAAGTTCTTGATTTTGTTTGTTTAAATTGGTAATTCGCGTTTGAATCTCTTCACGCTTAGCTTTAAAATCTCCCGCAATACTGCTTAAAATCTGTTCACCTGTTTCCACATAGCGCACTGCCGCCATGCCTGTTAAGGCCTCAATTCGGCGAATACCTGCTGCAATACCGCCTTGACTGATGATTTTGAACAATCCAATTTCTCCAGTTTGCGAAACGTGTAGACCGCCACATAATTCAATAGAAAATGGCACATCATCCGTTTTTTGTCCCATGCTCAAAACACGGACATGTTCACCATATTTTTCGCCAAATAACGCCATTGCGCCTTTTTTCACCGCACTGTCAATGTCCATCTCTTCAACCATAACATTGGTATTGGCTTGAATTTGAGCATTGACCAAGCGTTCTACTTGAATAAGCTGGTCATCGCTGATGGGCTTGTCATAAGAAAAATCAAAGCGTAAAATTTCACTGGACACCAAAGAACCTTTTTGGGTAACTTCTGTGCCTAAAATTTGGCGTAAGGCAGCGTGCAATAGATGAGTTGCTGAATGGTTCTTTGCACTAGCACGACGAACTTCTTCTAATACTTGAGCAGAAGCAGGCTGATGATTGTGAATTTGACCTAAAATAACAGTGCCATAATGAACAATTGTGTTGCCTGATTTTTTAGTATCGTGTACGCGAAAGGTGCCTGTTTGAGTACTGATTTCACCAATTTCACCAACTTGACCACCGCTTTCAGCGTAGAAGGGGGTTTGGTTGAGTACCAAAGCGCCTTTGTTGCCTTCTTCTAAAATCTCAGTTTTTTTGCCATTTTCATACAAATTGGTAATTTGACTGTTGTAACTGCTAAAACCGTAACCGACAAATTCACTTGGATTGCCATCGGTAATAACATTGGTGTAATCCATATCAAATTTGCCAGCCTCTCTGGCACGGCGACGCTGTTCTTGCATACATTCATCAAAACCTGATTCATCAATTCCAATACCACGCTCTCTGGCAATATCAGCGGTTAAATCAACAGGAAATCCATAGGTATCATACAGTTTAAACACTGTTTCACCTGCCAATGTATCGCCTGTTGTTAAATTGTGTAGTTCACCAGACAATAGACGCAAACCTTGAGCCAAAGTTTTGGCAAATTGTTCTTCTTCTTTTAAAATGATGGCTTGAATATGTTCTTGTTTTTCAGCAAGTTCCGGATAGGCTTGACCCATTTGTTTAACCAGTTCGGGCACTAGCTTATAAAAAAAGACGTCATTGGCTCCAAGTTTATTGCCATGACGCACCGCACGGCGAATAATACGGCGCAACACATAGCCACGTCCTTCATTGCTAGGGCGTACCCCGTCAGCGATTAAAAACGAAACTGCACGAATATGGTCAGCAATCACCTTAAAAGAAGGTTCATATGTGCTTGGCACCCCAATAATTTGGGCGGCTTTATCCATTAGATGAATAAATAAATCCACTTCATAGTTGCCAAATTTACCTTGCATAATAGAACTGATGCGTTCAAGCCCCATGCCTGTATCAACAGATGGTTTTGGTAAAGGTAATAAAC
>CAKAQU010000145.1 GCA_916720335.1 uncultured Moraxella sp.
TGGTATTAACGCTGACCAAATCTACTTTGGGGCGACCACAACCGCTAAAAAACCGTTTGTTTTTACCACACGCACCACCACCATTGACGGCGTAAGTTATCCTGCGGGGGCATGGCTAAACAGTGCGAGTATTGCCAATGCCAGCATTAAGCTGGCTCATATTGACAAGGCGAGTATTGGTAACTTATCAGCCTTATCTGCTAACATCGGGCATTTTAAATCCGCCGAGACAGGAGCAAGGCTTGAAATCAAAGACAGTCTGCTATCGGTGTACGATGAAAATAATGTGCTGAGAGTGCGTCTTGGTCTATGGTAACAACCGCCGTCCGTTTGGATGGCTTTTTATTGGAGTAAATTATGCCAGCGGGTTTAGAAATTTATGATGCCAATGGGCGAAAGTTGTTTGGTATGGATAAATCAGTTCTGCGTATCACAAAAGTTTTATATGGCGATAAAGAGCTGGGGAAATTCAGACAGGAAAATGATGGGAATAGAAGATTTTTCATTTTTGCATCGGCTTTTGTGGATTTGGACAAATATCCAAATGAATTGCTGATTACCGACCACCCAGAAGCGATGATGATGCAACTGGAAAAATTCACTGAATCTTTTTTGGTAGGAGAGTTTAATGTTTCAAATCGTTAGTGATTTTGGCGTGTTGATTGATGAAAATTCAGTGAATGTCGGATTGGTACACGAGCACGCCATATCGCCACCCGACAAGGCGAATTATGATGCGTTTTTCCATACGGGATTCTATCTAGGATCAGATACTGATGGGGGTGTGGTCATCGATATTCCCATCCCAGAGTATATTAAGTACCCCTTGGTTGGAATTAGTTTCAAATATGGTGTGGGATACGCACAGATTTCATATAGAAAAAATGGTCAAAGGTTTGCTAGAGTGTTCTTATGTGTACATCGAACAACATTCATCAAACACTATCCACAATATACCTACGCTAAGAGCATGAACCATATATCATTTATGCTCGAAGTAATGAAAAAAGAGCCCTTTAAGGCTTTGTTTTTTGATATAAACCCTCCCATTCGACAATCAGGATTGGGTTTGGAAATATTCAATGGTAAAGGGGAAATCATCTATGACTCAGACTTACCAACCATCAACTTTCCACAAAACATTTTTGCCAGTGCCGATGATTATCGGTCTTTTGTAATTTGCCAAAGTTTTACCCCTCTGCGTGCGTTGTTTGATTATTACTATCCGCCCATCAGATTTATTTTGGAGAAAGACCATTCCCCCCTATTGTGGATGGCAACAAAAACGCACAGACATGGGGAAATGTTGGCTGTGCTAACAAGAGTTTATCCTAGTCACACAAATGACAATCCTCACATTGCTAGAATTATTTCTTATTTTGAGGATGCTATGTACGGGCGTTTTTTACTGTGTAGTTATTAGATTTATTTCACTTGGAGCAAAGAAAATGCCTGAAATCTTAACCAAAGTCCTGCCATTTTTAACCAAATTATTTGCGTTGATTGTAGGTGGTTTAATCAGTCTTGTATTAAGTGGCGATATTAACCTTGATAAAGACGATAACGCCAACTTAGCCCTAAACTTAAAAATCATCATCAAAATCACTTGTGCGATTGGTTTGGGGCTTTTCTTGGGAGAGTTTACCATTGATTATTTTAATTTTGAACATCTCAATTATTATGCCCAAGCCTTGTTTTATTTGATTTTTTCGGCATTTGGTATGCTGGTTTTTGGAACGGTTTATCGCTCGTGGCAATTAACCACTTCTGATAAGACATTGTCGGAGATTGTAACCGAGATTAAAAACATTGTTAAAGCATTGATTAAATAATCTTGTTATTTTTTTAACCGCCCCGAATGGGGCTTTTTATTTGGAGCAAACCATGCAAAATGAATTAAGCTGGATCAAAACTGCACGAAACTACATCGGACAAAAAGAAATTAACGGCACAAAGCATAATCCAATCATTGTGCAGTTATGGCAACTTGCTTTTGAAGCGACTAAACAACCAATGCCTGCCGTGTTTACAAATGACGAAACCCCATGGTGTGGTGGATTTGTCGGCGGTGTACTTGCCAAAGCGGGCTTAGCTCATCATATCCCAAAAAGTTTTGCCATGGCACGCGCTTGGGCAAATGCTGGTACAAAGTTAAATAATCCTGCCTACGGCTGTGTGGCCGTCTTTTGGCGCGACAGTCCAAAAAGCGCTAGTGGTCATGTTGGCTTTGTGGTCGGCAAAGACAAATTTGGTAATCTAATGGTATTGGGCGGCAATCAGGGTGATGCGGTCAATATCAAGCCATTTAGCAAAAGCCGTGTTTTGGCTTATCGCTGGTGCGGTACGCAAAATTTACCCAATGTCAGTCGTTTTGCATTGCCTGTGCTAAAAAGCGATGGGCAAGTTAGCAAAAATGAGAGCTGATAAAAAAGCCCTTATCCAAAGATAGGGGCTTCTTTGATTTGATAGCTTTTTAGTTTACTAACTGGTTTGGTATTGAAATACTGATGTACTAAATTCCAAGCTTCATCATAATTTAAATTGCTTTTATCTACCAACATATTTACGGCTTTGACTAAAGGTTTACGTTCTTCTTTGGTGGAAAGTTTATCAGTAGCATAACTGCCAGTTTTGCGGATGGATGGTAAAACCTCATCAAATACCCAATTTTGGAATTTAACCGCTTCGGCTTTGTTAGAGCGAAAAATAACACGGTAAAGGTTGGGTTCGTTGATAAAGGTTACTTGTTTTGCACCACTTGGATAGCTGATATACATTTTATGTACACCAGCTTCATCAAGATTAAAATGGTTAGAGTTAGCATTGCTGATTTCAAGAATGGTAGCAATATCTGTTAAACAGAATAATGGTTCACCATCTTTGAATTCTACACGAACAGATTGATTTTCAAAATTGAAAGTTTGGATTGAATTTGTCATAAGACACCTATTGATTAAGTTTTCAGATTAAACCCTAAATTAGGGCGTTGGGGGGCTGAAAAGCCGTCAATAGTCGGCTGGGATTATTTCCACAAGGGTATTGTATTCTCCGCCCCCCCAACAAAAGGGACTTGCTAAATGGGGAATTTAGGCAATAAAAAACCGCTAAGACTGTCGGGAGCGATAAACCGCTATTGAAAAGGTTTTCAGACCTTGCACACATTATCCCCAATCCATTTTTATTTGTCAATAATTTTTTTAAATATTTTCTTTTTTATTTATTAGTATAATTTTGGTATTATATATTTTGCATTTTTTCTAAGCAAATCAAATTTTAGGCAAAATTTATGAACAATAAGCTCCCACCGTTTGGTGATTTACTAAATGCTGGTATTCAAACCATCAAAAATCTAAGCAATCGCAATCGTATCAGTCAAAACGTTTTTTTTAGGGAATTTGAAAGTATCGCTGGTATTCATGCAGAACATAAAAATATAATCTTTATGAGTAGTGAAGATATTCGTAATGAATGTGAAGAAGGAACACTATGTTATGATTTGTTTATTGATTTAATGCTTCTTAGTATCAGTGCATTTGGTTTGGTTAAAGAGAATCGTTTTAGCTTACAACCAAATTTAGATAAAAATTTCGCTAATATTATTGCCTTTGATGAACGCATAACGCCTAAAAATCTAAATCGTATTGATCCTTTTGGACGTATATTTTTTTGGCTTGCTCAGGAAAATTTTAGTAATTATATCAATAATGGGGTTTATAACAATGATTATATTGCAAACTTAGAACGTTTTGATAATAAATCATACAGTGATCTTAAAAGAGCTAACA
>CAKAQU010000146.1 GCA_916720335.1 uncultured Moraxella sp.
GAGAGTAGGTCATCGTCAGCACCCTATTTAACCCCCTTATCTGATGATGAGGGGGCTTTTGCATTTTACTTGGGTTTTAACTAATGTATAAACGTAAAAAAGATATTTTATTCAAAAAGTTTTTTGTTATTTAAAAAAATAACATGATATAATTGGCAGCTTTTACACTTTCCAACAAAAGATATATTTATCAAAATACATCCTATTTTTATTGAGTTTTTATGTCAAACAACATTCAAAATTTGCGTAACATTGCTATTATTGCCCATGTCGACCATGGTAAAACGACTTTGGTGGATAAATTACTTCAACAATCGGGAGCTTTAGGGGAACGGGTTGGCGAAATAGAGCGAGTAATGGACTCTAATGCTCTTGAGAGTGAAAGAGGTATTACTATTCTTGCTAAAAATACAGCCATTACTTGGTTAGATAAGCGTACAAATATCACTTATCGTATTAATATTGTAGATACTCCCGGTCATGCTGATTTTGGTGGCGAAGTTGAACGAGTGATGTCTATGGTGGATTGTGTATTATTATTGGTGGACTCTCAAGAGGGCCCTATGCCACAAACTCGTTTTGTTACACAAAAAGCTTTTGCACGTGGATTAAAACCAATTGTCATTATCAATAAAATTGATAAACCTTCAGCCCGAGCAGATTGGGTAATTGATCAAGTATTTGACTTATTTGATAATTTAGATGCTAGTGATGAACAACTTGATTTTCCAATAGTTTATGCTTCGGGCATTAATGGTATTGCGGGACGAGAACCTGACCAATTAGCTGAAGATATGACCCCTTTGTTTGAAACCATTGTTGATATTGTTGAACCACCTAAAGTTGATATTGATGGTGCATTTCAGATGCAAATTTCAAGCTTGGATTACAATAGTTTTGTTGGTGTGATTGGAGTTGGTCGCATTCAAAGGGGTCAAGTTAAAACCAATACACCAGTAGTAGTAATTGATAAAGACGGTAATACAAGAAATGGTCGTATTTTAAAAATTATGGGTTATCATGGACTTGAGCGTGTTGATGTGGATTCTGCTCAGGCGGGCGATATTGTTTGTATTACTGGCATTGATAATTTAAATATTTCAGACACTGTATGTGATCCAAAGGCAGTAGAAGCCTTACCAGCTTTATCAGTTGATGAACCAACAGTTTCTATGACCTTTCAGGTGAATGACAGTCCTTTTGCAGGACGTGAGGGTAAATTTGTAACCTCACGTAATATTCGTGAGCGACTTGGTCGCGAATTGATTCATAATGTGGCTTTACGTGTTGAGGATACAGACAGTCCTGACCGCTTTAAAGTTTCTGGGCGTGGTGAACTGCATTTATCAGTTTTGATTGAAAATATGCGTCGCGAAGGTTTTGAATTGGGTGTCTCTCGACCAGAAGTGATTATGAAGGAAATTGATGGCGTTATTCATGAACCTTATGAAAATGTAACTTTTGATGTAGAGGAACAACACCAGGGCGCTGTAATGGAGCAGATGGGCAATCGCAAAGGTGAATTGACCAATATGGAAGTGGATGGAAAAGGTCGAATTCGCATCGAGGCAATCGTGCCATCGCGTGGCTTGATTGGTTTTCGCTCAGAATTTTTAACCATGACTTCAGGCACTGGCATTATGACCTCAAGTTTCTCACATTATGGTCCAACCAAAGAAGGTACTGTTGCTAAGCGTCAAAATGGCGTACTGATTTCTATGGTTACAGGAACTTGTTTGGGCTACGCCTTATTTAGTTTGCAAGAGCGTGGAAGACTCTTTGCTAAACCGCAACTTGAGGTTTATGAAGGCATGATTGTTGGGATTAATTCACGTGGTGATGATATGGTGGTTAATCCAACCAAAGCCAAACAATTGACCAATATTCGTGCATCTGGCTCTGATGATGCGATTATTTTAACTCCTGCTTTGGAATATACACTTGAGCAAGCTTTAGAATTTATTGAAGATGATGAACTTGTGGAGGTTACCCCAAAATCCATTCGTATTCGTAAACGTTATTTAACTGAAAACGACCGTAAGCGCCATAGTCGTAAAAAAGACTAGGTCGATTTAGTAAAATTAAAAACCACAATGAATTAATCATTGTGGTTTAATTGAATGCTTTATCAAGATTAATAATTGCAATGAAGTTGTGTTTATTTACAATAAATTACTCAACTAACAAAAAACCAAACTCAGCCTATTTTTATTGGTTGTTTTTTCGGATGAAATACACTAAAATGGCAACAATTTGGTAATAATAACCATTTTAATTATAACAAAATCTTAATATTGAGATATTTTATGAGTATTGCACAAGAATTTAAAGAGTTTGCATTAAAGGGCAATGTGATGGATTTGGCTGTCGGTGTTATTATCGGTGGCGCTTTTGGTAAGATTACCACGTCTTTGGTGGAAGATGTGATTATGCCTGTTATTTCTGCAATTATGGGCGGTCGAATTGATTTTAAAAATATGTTTATTACTTTAGGTAAAGTGCCAGATGGTACTGAAATGACTTATGAGGCATTAAAAGCTGCTGGTGTACCAATGCTTGCCTATGGTAATTTTATCACTATTGTGATTAATTTTGTTATCTTAGCATTTATTGTATTTATGCTTGTTAAAACCATGAATAAAATGCGTAAAGCCGAAGAAGCTCCAGCTGCCCCAGAAGCTCCGCCTGCTCCATCTGAAGAAGTGCTTTTACTGCGTGAGATTAGTGCAAAATTAGATAAAAAATAAGTAATATTAAAAAAATCCCATCTTTAGGTGGGATTTTTATTTGACAAAACTAAGGCAAAGCGATATTTTTTTCAAATAATTTTAAAGTTACCACCTTGCCAGATAAAGATTGAGTTGAAAAACGGTAGGTCTTTTTGGTAGCAGCATTTTTTAAAACTGTAACATCAGCAGAATCGCCATCAACCAGTAATGAAGTAGTAAAGCCTTGATTATCAACCAAATAAAAATTGCGAGCATGATACAGATTGGTTAATCGCACAATTTTATCTGTTTTATTTCTAAATACAAGTGTAAATTCATAACCACCCGCTTTAGCTTGACCAGACTCAACTTGAATATCTAAATAATTATGATAGTTGCCGTCAGCAATAACGATTGCCCCATCAGGGCTTGTCGTAGATGTGCGACCTGTATCCATGCCTTTTTGTACGCCCGTTAAGACGTCTTTGGTACCACTGACGATTTTTGCGGTAGTTTTTGATGCCCACTGCGTGAGTTTAGATTCGCCAGCATACACATGATTAAATGATGATACTAATAAAGCTAAAAACGCAATACTGTATTTTTTCATAATATCTCCAAATATTTAAAACCTTAATATTGCCTTAAAAATCAGCAATCATATAAAATAATTATGTTGTAATAAACAAAATAATTTTAAAGGGTATAATAAAAAAAATCAATATTAATAATAGGTTAGAAATTAAACATCATATTAATGCAGTTTAACATGACACTATTTTATTAAAATAAATAAAACCACTTATCTGAAAATAAGCGGTTTTATCGGATAATTTAGACTGATTTTTAGTGTGATTAGATGAGCCGACCTTTTTGAGAGATGGCTTGATTTAATAACTGACTAAATTCTGTCAAACTCATGGTGCCTAAGTTCTCACCTTCACGAGTACGCACATTGACTGTGCCATCTGTCATTTCTTAACGCTGCACCTGATTCCCACTGCCCTTTTGGAATGGCTTGGATCGCACCACGT
>CAKAQU010000147.1 GCA_916720335.1 uncultured Moraxella sp.
TTTGGTGCAGGCGCGTGAACATTTGATTGAGCGAACCTTTGAAGCCTTACAAGGAGCAAAACGAGCGGTGATTCATGTGTATAATTCCACATCCAAAGTTCAGCGTGATAAAGTTTATCAGTTGGACAAGGCTGGTATTAAACAGATTGCCATCAATGGAGCAACTTTGGTGCGAGATATTGCCAAAAAATACACAAAAACAGAGTGGATTTTTGAATATTCTCCAGAAAGTTTTAGTCAGACAGAACCTGATTTTGCTGTTGAGGTGTGTGATGCCGTTTGTGAGGTGTGGCAGCCCCAAAACGGTCAAAAAGTGATTTTAAACTTACCAGCAACTGTTGAAGCGAGCACACCTAATTTGTACGCTGACCAAGTAGAATATTTTTGTCGTCATCTAAAACACCGCAAGGATGTGATTGTTAGCTTGCATACCCATAATGATAGAGGCTGCGCAGTAGCGGCAGCAGAGCTTGGGCTTTTAGCAGGTGCTGACCGTATTGAGGGGACGCTTTTGGGCAATGGTGAGCGTACTGGCAATATGGATATTTTGGTTATGGCGATGAATTTATACACCCAAGGCATTGACCCACAACTTGATTTATCACAAGTCAGCCAAATTGTGCAAGTGGTTAGTCAGTGCACTAATTTACCCGTTCATCCAAGACATCCTTATGTAGGTGATTTGGTGTTTACAGCGTTTAGTGGCTCACACCAAGATGCTATCAAAAAAAGTCTGGATTATAATGAAAAACACCGTGATACAGAAAATCATTGGGATGTGGCTTATTTGCCGATAGACCCTTTGCATATTGGACGAGGCTATCAAGATGTGGTGCGTATTAATAGCCAATCAGGCAAAGGTGGGGTTGCGTACATCCTACAACGTCATTATGGGTTTCATTTACCACGCTGGACTCAGATTGATTTTGCTAAAGTGGTACAGCAAGAAGCGGAGACATTGGCTCGCGAATTAAAAACCCAAGAGCTGTTGGATATTTTCACTAAAACGTATCTAAACCAAAATGCATATCGTTTAAGCGACTATCAAATCAATAACAAAGGTGGTCACGTAACGTTTCAAGGGCAAGTTGCAGGCATTGATGATGTGTTTGAAGTTGTAGGTCAAGGAAATGGAGCATTGTCTGCGTTTATTGATGGTCTGGTTAAGTCAACAGGTAAACAAATTCATGTTACCAATTATGCTGAACATGCCATTAATACAAAAACAACCCAAAGTCAAAGTGATGACGAATTAAGTGACAATCAAACCAACTCTTTGGCGGCAGCTTACATTCAACTAAGTGTTGATGGTCAGATTTATTCAGGTATTGGCACTTGTAACAGTACAGTATCTGCAATGTTAAAAGCGGTCTTATCAGCACTTTCTCAAACGGTTTAATATTATCAAATCTTCTTTTTAAACCAGCCCCAATGATTATTAATTGGGGTTTTTCATTTGGGGTTAAAACACAATAAAAATTACAAAACAATATTTGAGAATAATAAAAGTTTAATTATAATAAGCGACCTTACTAATTCCATTTAGCGCAGCCAATCTATTCTTTCCAATGACAACACCTGCTCAATTCTTACGCAAAATTTTATATGATTTACACCAAAGTATCTATGTTCTGCTTGGCGGCTCTTTAGAGGATGAGACGCTAAACTGGGCAGGTCGTGGCATTACTTTTTTGGGCATTGGCATTAAGATTTTGATTTTACTGACCATCATTGGATTTTTTTATTGGTTTTTGGTGTATTTATTAAAACACTTGCGAACCCCTTTGCACTTGTCTCAAAGAAAATTAGCCATTTTACGTTCAACGCTGCGTTATATTTGGTTTACCTTGAGTTTGCTTGCGGTAATGACGCAAATTGGTATACCAGCAGGCGTGGTTAAAGCCACTGCTAAAGCGTCTTTATGGGCAGGTTTTTATTATGTGCTTTGGGCAACCAGTGGACAAATGATGGCCAAAGTGTTGCAGTATTATGAATTAAATGCATCCATTGAACAACTATTAAAAAACATGATATTGGTCATGATTATTGTGTTGGCGTTAGGTACTGTTCTGGCACAATTTGGTTTTGATATTGTTTCTTTGGTTGCAGGTCTTGGGATAGTGGGTTTGGCGGTGGGTTTTGCTGCACAAAGCACATTAGCCAATTTTATCGCAGGCATTACTATTTTAGTGGAACAATCATTTCAGGTGGGCGATTGGATTAGGATAGGTGATAAAGAAGGGCGTGTGGTAAAAATTTCTTTGCGTGCTACTCAAATTTTAGACCGTGATAACATCATCATTATTATACCAAATGCTACCATGTCATCTTCTGAAATTGTGAATTTGACATCAAAAAAGATGATTCGTTTTTCTGTTAAAGTTAGAATTCCTTTGCATGCTGACATTGGTCAGGCTAGAAATGCTATTTTGGGTAAATTATCCAAAGAAGAAGTGGTGTTAAAGCATCCAATGCCCTTGGTTACGGTTGATGAATTAGGCGAATATGCTTTGATTTTAACTGTTAGATTTTGGGTAGCTCCATTATCAGTTGCTCGAATTCCCATCATTAAAGAAAATTTGACTGAGCGCATTAAACAAAGTCTTGATGAGGCAGGTATTGAAATCCCTTACCCATATCGCAAAATTATTTTAACCGATGTTGATGATGAATCTATTCTCACCAATAAAATTTTATCCAATCAGCCAATCCATGAAAATTTAGAAGAAAGTCTTGAAAATGCCATGAAAAAAACTTAAGGTTTTGGTATATATACATTTTTGTTATTTTGCGGTATGATAACCTTTTGTTTTTTTTGGAATAAAAAATGCGTTATTTTATTTCTTTTATGATATTTCTTGGTTTACCTTTATCTGCGTCTGCTGTTACAAAAAAAGATATGCTTGGAACATGGGAGTGCGTTACTGCAGGTCCTAATAGTTCGCATAAAACTGTAACGTTAGACACGATGAACGCAGACGGTAGCATGTATCAACTTTGGGAAATCGTGCATTATGCAGACGATAATAAGACGGTCAATTTGATTGAAATATTTAATATTAAAAATAATTGGGATTTAAAAAACAACAAACAAGTCATTAAAAACTGGCAACTTTTAGATTATCGGGCATATGCACGAGACAAACGCCCGTTATATGATGAAGAAGCGGTTGAGATGTTAAAACAGCGATGGGTGGATGTTTATAAAGCAGATTATGACGATAAAGTGTATATGGCAAAAGACAAACGTTCATTTTATTATGAGCCAACCAACGGTGTAATTGTATCTCGTTGTCAGAAATTATCTTAAATATTCATTGTTCTAAGTTTTAAATTCGAGATAAATATGAGTAAAAATAAATCACCAAATCCAAATTGCACTTATCAACCACCTAAAATTTGGCATCATCAAGCAGATGATGTAAGTATAGGTGGAAAATTTGCTAATATCAATCAGCCTACCTCGGGGGCTAGATATCAAAAATCATTACCCAGAGGCGATAAACCTTATCAGCTTTATAGTTTAAATACACCCAATGGTGTTAAGGTGAATATTATTTTAGAAGAACTCAAAGCTCTAGAGTGTTTAGACTTTGACGCTTTTAAAATTGATATTATGACAGGCGAACAATTTGGTACTGATTTTGTATCAATCAATCCAAATTCAAAAATTCCTGTATTAGTAGATTATTCAGACGAAACGCCAATCAATATTTTTGAAAGTGGGGCAATTTTATTG
>CAKAQU010000148.1 GCA_916720335.1 uncultured Moraxella sp.
TGACCATTGGCACGCGTCGTTTTTCTTCGCGATTATTGGTAGGTACAGGTAAATATCAAGATTTAAACCAAACTGCCGATGCGATTGCTGCCAGTGGTAGCCAAATTATTACTGTCGCTATTCGTCGCACCAATATTGGTCAACATAAAGACCAGCCAAACCTATTGGATGTTATCTCCCCCCAAAATTATACCATTTTGCCCAATACTGCTGGCTGTTTTGATGCTGACAGTGCCATTCGCACCTGCCAACTTGCTCGAGAATTGCTAGATGGTCATAATTTAGTCAAACTTGAAGTTTTAGGCGATGACAAAACCTTATATCCCAACGTAACTGAAACTCTAAAAGCCGCCAAAATTCTCATTGATGATGGTTTTGATGTAATGGTTTATACATCAGATGACCCTATCATTGCTAAAGAACTGCAAGATATGGGCTGTGTAGCAGTTATGCCTCTAGGAAGTTTGATTGGTTCAGGTTTGGGTCTATTAAATCGCCACACACTTAGCCTTATCATTGAAAATGCCACCGTACCAATTTTGGTTGATGCTGGCGTTGGTACCGCATCAGATGCAGCCATTGCCATGGAACTTGGTTGTGATGGTGTTTTGATGAATTCTGCAATTGCTTATGCTAAAGACCCAATTTTAATGGCACAAGCGATGAAAAATGCTGTTATTAGTGGTCGTTTGGCATTTTTAGCAGGTCGCATGCCCATGCAAAAAATGGCAACAGCTAGCTCTCCTCAAACAGGCTATTTTTTCCAATAACGGCATTGATTAAAGACCATGCAGTTAGTAAATAATATCCGACCATTGTCGGCGATTGATTATCTATTTTTGTTTTTGGAAAATCGTAAACAACCAATGCATGTTGCTGGATTGTGTGTTTTTGAGTTGCCAAGTGATAATGAGGATTTTTTTGCTCAATTGGTTTGTCATATACGTAGCAAAAATTTTCAGCCAACCTCCCCTTTTGGTCAAGTTTTATATAAACATTTTTTTTGGTGTGATGATAAAGAATTTGATATTGAATACCATTTTCATCATATCGCCCTACCAAAATACAATCACGTGAGTGGAACCAAAGAGCTGTTTGCCTATCTTTCTCATGAACACAGCCGTACAATGAATAAAGACCGACCGCTTTGGGAGTTCCACCTTATAGAAGGCATTGCACCTGTCTGCGAGGGGGCTCCAGAGCGGTTCGCTATTTGGTTGAAAATTCACCATTCTGTAGCCGATGGTATTGCTGCAATTCGCCTCCTGCAACGTTCTCTATCTACTGATAAAAATGCACTTCTAACAACGCCTTTTTGGGCATTCACCCCCGAAAGACACAAACAACTTGATGGGATTTTACCTACCTATAAATCAAAATGGCAACTTCTCAAGGAACAAGTTTCTACCATCAAGCCTGTTGGCACTGAGTTATTATCAAGCCTAAAGAATAAACTAAATCAACATTCCTATTTTGTCAGCACTTTTGACGCTCCAAAGTCTATTTTAAATCAAAAAATTACCAGTACGCGTCATTTATCAGTGCAATCATTTGCCAAAAAACGATTTTTGAATATTGCTAAATATTTTAATACAACCACCAATGATGTGATTTTAGCGATTTGTTCAGGCGCACTCAGACGATATTTACTCACTCAAAATGCACTTCCAGATAAGCCTTTAATTGCTTTTGTACCCATTTCTTTGCGTAAAGATGATAGTACAAATGGCAATCAAATTTCTTTTTTATTAGCAAATCTTGGCACACATTTTGGCAACGCCATCGCCAGATTGACTGCCATCAAGCAGAGTGTTTCTGACGGCAAAGCTCGGTTTTCACGAATGAGTCAAAGTCAAATTATCAACTACAGCGCTACTGTTTACGCTTGGGCAATGCTTAATTTGGCGACGGGAGCATTTCCATCTCGTCAAGCATTTAATTTGATTATCTCAAATGTACCTGCTGACAGCACGCCTTTGTACTTACATGGGGCAAAATTAACTGGAATTTATCCGGCATCTGTATTATTTGATGGTCAGGCACTTAACATCACCATCATCAATCACCAAGATGCATTGGATTTTGGTATTACCGCTTGCGCAACCGCACTGCCACAAATCGAAAACATTACGGATTTTGTAGCAGATGAATTGAGGGCGTTTGAAAATTTACTGAAAAATTAATCTTATTTTAAGTACTTAGGATTATCCGCTTTTTGCCAATATTCATTAAACTCTTGTTCACTAATTTCTATAGAAAATAATTCAGCTTTCGGGTCATCAAACATTAAAACTTCTTGTAGAGTAATGCCATATATATAGCAATCATCGTCGGGTGTGTTGGTTTGGTCGGCGTATAACTGCCTACCATCAGCAAAAACTTCCACACGATAAATTTCTTGATTGGTAATATCAAACGCCGAAATATATAAAATTGGATTTTGTTTTTCTTGGTGTCGCCAGTAAGTTTTTGTATATCTCATTTATAAGGTGAAATCCATGATTGATGATGAATTTGTGGATTATTTATTAGATCAATTACCTAATTATTCGCTTCATAAATATAAAATGTTTGGGGTGTCTTGTTTATTGTATCAACAAAAAATTATTGCCATCATTGATGATGAGAATAATGTTTTTATTAAAACTTCTACGCAAACTTTACCAACTTTTATTCGCTATCAAGGCAAACAATTTATTTATAACACCAAAAAAGGTAAACGAACAATGAATTTTTGGTCTATTTCTGAGTTGGATATTGATAACAGTCAGCAGTTAAGGCAGTGGATTGATTTAGGTATTCAGGCGCTACAGACAAAATAAGGTTAATTAACCAATGACTGATTATTAACCTTATTTTAAAAATATTTTTAGCAAAAAAACTTTATCAGTTAGTCAAAAACAACCGTTTTATGACCATCTAAAATAATACGATCTTCCAAATGCCATTTAACGGCTCGCGCCAACACTTCCCGTTCAATTTTTCTACCAAGTTCTCTTAATTCATCAACATCAAAACGATGACTAACACGTTCTACGCTTTGCTCAATAATCGGACCCTCGTCAAGTTCAGATGTTACATAATGAGCAGTTGCGCCAATCAATTTTACACCTTTATCAAAAGCTTGTTTATAAGGATTTGCACCCACAAACGCTGGTAAAAACGAATGATGGATATTAATGATTTTATTTTCCCAATTGGCAACAAACTTTGGACTTAAAATCTGCATGTAGCGCGCTAAAACCAACAGGTCATTTTCTGCTAAAAGTTCATTAATTTTATCATAAGCGCTTTCTTTATCGTTTTTATCCACAGGAACATGAACAAACTCAATACCAAAACGTTCAACAGAATCTTGCAAATCAGCGTGATTAGAGACTACTTTGGTGATTTGGCAAGGTAACGCACCACGGCTATAAAGCCAAAGTAGCTCAAGCAGCGCATGGTCTTCTTTAGAAACCAAAAGTCCAACTTTTTTTAATTCGCTGGCAACAGATAACCTCCAATTCATTTGGTATTTTTGCGCAACATTGAGCTCAAATGTACTGAGTAAATTTTCCTTTTTTGCAATCAAATCCGCTAAATGAAACTCCACACGCATAAAATACTTGCCACCATAGGCTTCTGTGGTATGCTGATCTAAAGAAACAATGTTGGCTCCGTGATGATATAAAAACCCTGAAACTGCCTGAACAATTCCGGATTGATCCTCACAAGTT
>CAKAQU010000149.1 GCA_916720335.1 uncultured Moraxella sp.
TAGAGTACTTTTTGTCAAACTCTTCCCATGGGTTTGCCATGGTTTGTTTGATGCCAAGGCTGATACGACGGCGCTCACCATCAATTTCAAGCACCATAACATTGACTTCATCACCAACTTGAACAACTTTTGATGGGTGAATATTTTTGTTGGTATGATCCATTTCTGAAACGTGTACCAAGCCTTCAATGCCTTCAGCGATTTCAGCAAAACAACCATAGTCGGTTAAGTTAGTAACGCGAGCTTTTGTGATAGTGCCAACTGGGTAAGTTTGCTCAACTTCGCTCCAAGGGTCAGCACCCAATTGTTTTAAGCCAAGGCTAACGCGGTTGCGTTCACGATCAAATTTTAATACTTTAACAGTAACATCTTGACCTACTTCAACAGCTTCTGATGGGTGCTTGATGCGTCTCCATGCCATATCAGTGATGTGTAATAGACCGTCAATGCCACCTAAATCAACAAATGCACCATAATCGGTTAGGTTTTTCACCACACCTTGTACTTCCATGCCTTCTTCAAGTTTAGCAAGCAATTCATCGCGTTCTGCTGAGTTTTCAGCTTCCATGACTGCGCGGCGAGAAACAACGATATTGTTGCGTTGTTTGTCAATTTTGATAACTTTGAATTCAAGTTCTTTGCCTTCAATGTGAGCGGTATCACGTACAGGGCGTACATCAACCAATGAACCTGGTAAGAAGGCACGTACTGAGCCAATTTCAACCGTAAAGCCACCTTTTACTTTAGAAGAAATAAGACCTTTAACGATTTCATCATTTTCGTGTAACTGCTCAAGCATACGCCAGCTTTCTTCGCGCTTAGCTTTTTCACGAGAAAGAATGGTTTCGCCCATGCCGTTATCAACTTTTTCAACGACAACATCAACTTTGTCGCCGATGGCAACTTCAAGTTCACCACTTTCATTTAAAAATTCGCTGCGAGCGATGAAGCCTTCTGATTTTAATCCAGTATCTACGGTGATACGTTCATTATCAATAGCAACAACTACGCCAGAGATAACAGCACCGATTTCAACTTTTACTTCGTTTGCGTTCTTTGCTTCAAACAGTTCAGCAAATGATTCCATTTATGTTTACCTTTAAAAATACCCGTAGCCTGTCCAGTCAGTACGGTTCTTGTGAACGTCCAAATGATGCAATACTGGCTTTGGCATGGATTTGGACGCAAATAAAAGTAGGTATTTTAGCAAACTTTTAGCACAATTACACGTTTATTTGCGGAATTTATGAAATTTATACAAAAATTTTCTAAAATTTTAATTTTTTTTGACAAAATGTTACAACTTGGTTAAAGACTTCATCAGCAGTTAAATTGGAGCTGTCAATCTCTAAAGCATCACTTGCGGCGATTAAGGGGGCAACTTCTCGTGTTTTATCTCTTTCGTCTCGTAGTAGGATGGTATTTAAAATTTCATCAAAATCTGCGGCTTGCTCTAATTGCTCTAATTGCAGAACACGTCTTTTTGCACGAGATTCAGCGCTAGCGGTTAAAAAAATTTTAACATCGGCATCAGGAAAAACCACCGTTCCCATATCACGACCGTCAGCTACCACGCCTGTTTGCTTCATATTTTGCTGAACCATAAGAAGGGCGTTACGAACTTTTGGAAAAAGGGCAACTTTAGATGCGTAATTACCAACCGTTTCTGTGCGGATATTGTCTGTAAATAACTGATTGTCAATATAAATATCTACCATTTTGGTATTAGGATTGGGACGAAAAGTTAAAGATAAATTTTGGGTCATTTGAGCTAAAGCATCTTCATTAGGCGCTGCTGTTAATAGACCTTTTTGATAAGCTAAAAGCCCAACGATGCGATATAAAGCCCCGCTGTCTAATAAAGGTAGATTTAAATGCACTGCCAAACGATAGGCTAATGTGCCCTTGCCTGAACCGCTTGGACCGTCAATGGTAATGATGGGTTGTTTTTTTTGCATAATTTTCCTAATAAACGTTTTTAATCGATTTGGGGCTTTGATTTTTTAGCAAGTCGCCTTTGTTTAAAAAAAGAACTTAATAACTTGGAAGATTCTTCGGCAAAAAGACCGCTTACAATGGTGATTTTGTGATTAAAATAAGATTTTTCCATAAAATTCTCTTGGCTAATCACCGCACCTGCTTTGGGTTCTGTCGTAGCAAAAACTACTCGTGAAATGCGAGCATGTACCAGCATGCCTAAACACATGGTGCAGGGCTCTAACGTTACATATAAAGTACTGCCTTCAGGTACGCGGTAGTTTTTTAAATGCTGACAGGCTTGGCGAATGGCGACAATTTCAGCATGAGCAGTTGGGTCAGAGGTGCTGATTGGGCAGTTAAAACCTTCCCCAATAATTTGATTTTGATAAGTAATCACTGCACCAACAGGCACTTCACCAAGAACTGCCCCTGTATTCGCAAGAACCAACGCTTGTTTCATCATCTGCGCATCAAAGTCAGTCCAAAACAAGCATAAACTTAAGTCAAAAATTGTTGATGAATTTGAATGCCAATTATTGAGAAAGTT
Source organism: uncultured Moraxella sp. (assembly GCA_916720335.1). Lineage (GTDB taxonomy): Bacteria > Pseudomonadota > Gammaproteobacteria > Pseudomonadales > Moraxellaceae > Moraxella. The sequence goes on from CAKAQU010000149.1 coordinate 2,528, forward strand.
GCCAATTGATGGGGGTTTTACCATGTTCTATTAGATAAGTATTAGTCTTGGAAAAAGGTTTTGTGCCAAAAAATCCACCACGATTTGCTGATAGTGGTGATGGATGGCTTGCAGTTAATACTAAATGACGATTGGTATCAATAAAACGCCCCTTTTTCTTAGCAAAACTGCCCCAAAGAATAAAAACAGTATTTTGAGTGTGGGTGTTAATTGCATCAATGACCGCATCCGTAAAACTTTCCCAACCTTGGTTTTGGTGACTGCCAGCTTTGCTGTCTTCAACGGTTAAGGTAGCATTTAATAATAGAACGCCTTGTTTTGCCCATTCCGTTAAATCGCCGTGTTTACTAATGGCAATACCTAAATCCAAAGACAGTTCTTTTAAAATATTTTGCAATGATGGTGGCTTTGGAATAATTTTAGGTACACTAAATGACAATCCCATAGCTTGTCCTGCGCCATGATAGGGGTCTTGCCCTAAAATAACCACTTTTACTTGAGACAATGGTGTTAGATTAAATGCATTAAAAATTTTGTCTTTAGGTGGATAAATAGTCTTTTGCTGCTGATATTCGTGTTGTAAAAACTCGCGTAAAGCACTCATATCCTTGCTTAATAAAGCATCAGCTAATACCGTTTTCCAATCATCTGGAATTTGAGCGCGGTTTAAAATTTCTTGTTCTACTGGGGTGTAAGTTTTCATATGGTTTTATCCAATTGGTTTGGGTTTGCTTGCACAACAACCGTTTTGGTCAAAGTATCATGCCAACCTTGTTTGGTGGAACTGTTGTTTGCCATAAAATAATTAATGGCTAACATCAATAACGCTGGCAATCCTGAAAAAAACAACATTCCTATGATATAAATGCAAATCAAGAATATTGTTCGCATAAACAACAGCGTAAAAAGATTTGGGGTTTTATAGGTAGTAGGATTGACCACCCGAATGCCCATCACCATTTTACCAAAAGATTGTCCGCGTTTAAAAATCAGTAATAACTGCATACCCAATAGGACAAACAACATGGTATGACTGATGTTTAAAGTGCTAGTAGGGATTTGACTGGCAAGTTTGTTAGAATAAGCAAAAATTTCACTGGCATTTGATGATTGACCTAGTGCATTGGCATCAAATAGACTTAAAAAAGCAATCAA
>CAKAQU010000150.1 GCA_916720335.1 uncultured Moraxella sp.
GTTCAAAAAATCATCAATATTGTGATTTTGTGGACGCACCATCGCCCTTGACAATGCCATAATCAATGCCACCATGCCATCAATCTTATTCTCAGCACGCTCTTTGTTGGGGTAAATATTGTCTTTGACATCCACTTTTGCCACCACATTAGAGGCTTGCCACGTTAAGATTGGGCAGTTGCCATGCGCTAGGCGTTTTTGTAATATCAAGGCTTCACATTCTTTCATAGGTTCTGATAAATTCGCCACCGTATGACGAACTTCTACCATCACCGCCCCGTCTTTTTCCATTTCCTGAGCAAGCTGTGTGGCTTGCCATGGGTCAAAAGCAACCTCTTTGACATCAAAACGATCTAAAAACTGATTTAAATCCTCTTTAATGACATCAAAGTCCACCACCTCACCCATGGTTAGTGTCAAAAGCCCCTCATTATCAAAGCCACGATAACGCTCGCTGTTGCTATCCAGCTCTTCTAAAATACGTATATCAGGCAGGTAATAGCGACCATGTACATGATAATTAGGGTCGTCTTCTGTAGGCACAAATAGCAGCACTAACGCCACCATATCAATTTTAGTGGCAAGGTCAAGCCCAATATAGCAAGGACGATTCTCAAGCTCTTTGAGTGTTTTGCGTTTAGGAGCTTGCATCCATTTTGTCATGTTAAGCCAAGCATTTTTAGCTCCCACCCACTCATTTAGATGCTTGGTGCGAAAGACGTTTTGCTTGGTTGCGCTATTTTTGGCATCTCTTAGCCTAGCTTGTAAAAATTCGGCAGAAACAGATATGTCAATATTAGGGTTGGCTTTAAGTAAAGCGGTTTCAGATGTCCAGTCATCATCTACATCTTTGCCATACAAAATCGCCCACAGATCAGGGATTTGTAACACACCTTCTAACATCTTTTGAGCGTCTTGTATCATCATATGACACGCTCCGCCAATGGTGCTTCCTGCGGTAGTAATCACCAGCATAAGTGGCTGTTCTCTTGCCCCCATACCTGTTTCCATCGTGTCATACAAATCATTATTTTTATGTTCGTGGTATTCGTCCACAATGGCACAACTTGGGCTTGAGCCATCGCCAGGTTTACCAATAATCGGTTCAAATCTTGACCCGTCCACTGGTCGGTTCATATTTGAGGCGTTCACCTCAATGCCAAAATGTTCTTTTAGTGCAGGCGTACGCTCTACCATTTTTTTGGCAGGCAAAAATACTTCCCATGCTTGTTTTTCAGTGGTTGCCCCGCTATACACTTCCGCCCCAAATTCGCCGTCTGCACAAAACATATAATTAGCAATCCCTGCAGCAATGGCAGATTTGCCATTCTTACGGCAGACAAAAATTAAAATCTTACGGTAACGGCGTTTGTGGTCGCTTTTTTTAACCCAGCCAAAGGGGATGCAGCAGGCAAATATTTGCCACGCTTCCAAGCGTATTTTTTCACCGCTACTTGCCCATTTACCTTTAGTATGTGGCAACAGCTGGATAAATTTAGCGACGCGTTCTGCTTTTTTGGGGTCAAATTGATATAGAAAATCTTTACTTTTGCTGGCTTTTTTATCATCAAAATGCTTTTGGCACGCCAGTTCAATCCATTTATTAGCGACAATTTTGCCCTTGATGACATCTTGGGCGTATTTTTCAGCACGCTTTACATTAGGATAATCCGTCATGGGAATTTTCGCTTTGGTTACAAATCTGCAAATGGATTGTTTGTCGCTTCTTTTTGCACCGACCCCGTTAAACGTGTACGACTAGAGGGGTCAAGCCCCAATAACGAGCCAAACTGCATCATTTGCTTTTTAGTTTCATTTATTATTGTAAAGGCAGGATTTTTAAAATATTTACCATTACCATCCATCATTAGCATACCATGCGTTTCAACTTCTGCTTCTGCTTGCCGCCATCTTGCATAAGATACGCAAAACGCCTCAACATTATGTAAATCTACCGCTGTTAAAACTTTTTGATTCAAAAGCTCAGGGACAACCATTTGCCACATCATACGCGCCAAATCAGGTAACCAGTCTGGCGGTAAAATATTCACAACTTGATTAAATTGTGGCTCATTTTTATTTAGCGGACGCTTGCCAGCATTACCATTAAGCCGTCTTAAAGCTGTTGGTTTTGGTTTACGACCACGACCGCTGACTGTCGCAATTCCACTCATTTTCTCATTTTTTCCTTGTTTGTTTGGAATTTAAGCAATACCCCAAAGTTTTAATTTTGCGGTCGTAAAAATTTTTGTGGGGCGCGGTCATTTGAGATAAAACCTTAGAACTTTTTACCCACCCCCGCCATAAATTTTTATTTTTTATTACTTTCTTTTTGCGTTTTTACCTTGTGGCAAGTCTTACAAATTGCTTGCAGATTTTCCAAGTCGTCTGTGCCGCCACTGGCTTTGTTTATAATATGATCAATTTCTGTGGCTTGTGTCAGCTTACCAGATTGTTTGCAAACTTGACATAAATAACCATCGCGCTCTAAGATTTTAGTACGCAACTTTTGCCACGCATAGCCATAGCCTCGTTCTGTTGTTGTTTTACCTTGTTGTCTAGCTTGCCAGTTGTGGGTCGTACGCAAATGAGCATGGTTATCGCAATAGCTACGCATCAAACGACTTGATACTAAGCAAGGGCAACCTCTAACCCTACATGGCGTTGATGGCATAAAAAATCCTTAATAAAAAAAAGGCTTGGTCTAAATTGACATCTATTAACCAACTGCCATTGGTCAAATATCACGCAATAAAAAACCGCCCAAATAGAGCGGTTAAATCAATTGTGGTCATCATGTTTACACTACGACCACCATGACATAATAATAGCAAATCGCGTGTACACAGTCAAGCGAAAATCTGCCAAAATCTGCTCCAATTGTTTTTTGGTTGGTGATTAGTGGTAGGTTGTAATCTTGGTTTTAACGTAACCAACATAAATCACTCCTTAGCTAATAAAAAGGGTTTGGTGTAAGTACTTATGCACTCATTGACCAAGCCACAATCACAGCCCTGTCGGTAACGGGCTAACCGCTACTCACTCAATCACCACCCACTCAATGCACAAAGACAGCAGCGATTGAGCTTTTGACTCCTTTCTTTTGGGCGTACCAATAGCCCTAGTCAGGTTGTTCTACTCTTAGGTGCATTCTGTCGGTGGTCAAACGACAGGCAATAAAAAAAGCTAAGTTCTCCACTTAGCCATTCTAATACGTAAGCTCTTACACTTAACCGCATTTTTTCAAATTCTATTGTTTTTTGTTCGGTTTGTCAAGATGTTTTATTACCTATCCATAAATGTTTTACGCCAGTAATCGCCAGCTATATCATCAGCGATGCTAAGTACACAATCTAATTCGTTTGACACAAAATTAAACACTGGTGCATGATGCTCGCTATATGTTGCTTTACTCACCCCAAGTATGCTTGCACACTCTCTTTTACTGAGCGTCTTTTGCATGGCGTCTTGTACGACTATATGAGCCATTTTATGGGCATACTTTTGTTTCATTTTTTTGGATTGATAACAGTTATTGGTCAGCTGTCGCACACTCTCATAAAGCTGCTCACGTTTATCATTACATACATAGTTTGATACAGCGCACTGCATTAACGACTTGTTGC
>CAKAQU010000151.1 GCA_916720335.1 uncultured Moraxella sp.
TTACGTTTAAATAGCAATCATGACGATAAGGCATTGAGTATTCACACTCTAGAAAATCAAAAAATAACGGAAAATTCATCCAAAGAATCCATCAGTTTTTACGCTCTAATTCAAAAGCAGCTGGCAATTTTTTTACCTGCCATTACTTTATCTTGGCTAACCGCTAGTTTGTTTGTCGTATTGGTTATTTTATTGCCTGATTTAATCAGCACTAATTTTATTTTGGATGAAAGTGTATTAAATTTAGGTGTCATTATTGGCATAACCTTTATGATTATTGGTTGTGTTGTTTATGGATTTATGGCAGATTTTGCCAATACTGCTCAAGTTATGTTGTTTGGTGGCATCTTTTTTATTTTGCAAATTTTATTATTTTTTGGTCATTTAACGGGTGGCGGTGAACTAATTTTAGTATTTTTTGCCCTACTTGGGTTCTCTAGTGGCATCATGGCGGTCGCGCCGATGATTATTGTTCGACTGTTTCCAACTCGCATTCGCGCTACTTACACATGTGTGGTATACAACATCGCTTTTGCACTCATCAGTACTTTACTACCATTTATCCTAGGATTTGTCAGTTTTTATTTTCGCTTAATGCCGGCAATGTATTTAGTGTTAGCTGTGGGGGCGACGGTATTTATTAGTTTTTATGCTTATCACATTCCTCAAATTAAAAATGATAATTACACAGATTAATGCTATTTAAAAAAAGAAAAATTTATTATGCTGACACACTGTTTAAAATTTCGTCAAAAAACCTTAGATTTATCCACCCCAAAAGTCATGGGGGTGCTTAATGTTACCCCTGATTCATTTTCAGATGGTGGGCAGTTTAATAGCGTAGATAAAGCTATTGCCCATGCCGAAACAATGATAAATTTTGGTGTGGACATCATTGATATTGGTGGCGAATCAACGCGTCCAAATGCTCCTATTGTCAGTACTGATGAAGAACTGTCGCGAGTAATACCTGTGGTTGAGAAGATGCGCAAGCAATTTGGTCATGATATTTGGCTATCGGTTGATACCAGCAATCCTGTTGTCATGCAGCAAAGCATTGATGCAGGTGCTGATATCATCAATGATGTGCGAGCGCTAGCATATAAAGGAGCAAAACAGATGGTTGCGCAATTAAACTGTCCTGTTGTACTCATGCACAATCGGGGTAATCCCCGCACTATGGATGATTTGATTGATTATAGCGATGTTATTAAAAACATTACTGATGAACTGCAAGATGCCATCACTCAAGCAGTAAATGCAGGGATTGACCGTAAAAATATAATCATTGATGTTGGTATGGGCTTTGCCAAAGGATATCAAGAACATAAAATGTTAATCAACCATCTATCTGATATCATACAACATTTTAAGCTGCCCATGCTGTTTGGGGTATCACGTAAACGTTTTTTAGGGGAAATTTTAGGGCAAATGCAGCTGCCCTATCTTGATAACCATTTAGCTTCTGAACGGGATATGATTGGGGTGATTGCCCATCTTTTAGCCATCAAACAAGGCGTTCAAATTGTACGAATACACGATGTTAAAAATATGGTACAAGCGATAAAAGCCTATCAACTGTTTACCAACTAACAAATTACCAATCAGCAAACAAAAACCAAATAAAAATCCCAAAGCTAAACTTTGGGATTTTTGTACACATTGACCAAATTTAACTTAATAATCGTTTATTAAACACAAAATTACCTTGGCCGTCTACGTCCACTAAAATGGTATCGTGAGGTAAAAATTCACCATTTAATAATTTAACAGATAATGGGTTTTCAATTTCTTGTTGGATGGCGCGTTTTAAAGGTCTTGCCCCAAACGCGGCGTCATAGCCATTATTTGCCAATTTTTGTGTAGCTAAATCGCTAAAAACAATTTGCATGTCTTTTTCATTTAGACGCTTAGCAAGGCGTGATAATTGAATAGTTACAATGCCTGCCATTTGTGCTTGTCCCAATGGGTGAAACACCACTATTTCATCAATACGATTGATAAATTCTGGTCTAAAATGTGTGCCAACAGATTGCATGACTGCTTCTTTGATTTTGTCATAACTTTCATTTGCCATATCAAAAATCTTATGACTACCCAAGTTTGATGTCATAATGATAACCGTATTTTTAAAATCTACGGTACGACCTTGAGAATCTGTTAAACGCCCATCATCCAGCACTTGCAACAAAATGTTAAACACATCAGGATGGGCTTTTTCTACTTCATCAAACAATACCACACTATAAGGTTTACGGCGCACCGCTTCGGTCAAAACCCCACCCTCTTCATAGCCTACATACCCTGGAGGAGCCCCAACTAGACGGCTAACTGAGTGTTTTTCCATAAATTCGCTCATATCAATACGAATCATGGCGTTCTCATCATCAAATAAAAAGTTTGTCAAAGATTTAGTAAGCTCAGTTTTCCCCACCCCTGTTGGTCCTAAAAACAAGAATGAACCAGCGGGTTTATTTGGGTCAGAAAGTCCAGCTCTGCTACGACGAATGGCGTTAGCAACTGCATTTACAGCCTCATCTTGACCAACAACTCGGGCGTGTAATACTGACTCCATTGTTAACATTTTATCTTTTTCGCCTTGGAGCATTTTAGCAACAGGAATCCCCGTGGCTGCTGACACCACCTCAGCAATTTCATTATCTGTTACTTTGTTACGAAGCAGTTTTGGTGCATCGAGTTTGTCATTTTCATCTTGAGCAAGACGTTTTTGCAGCTCTGGAATTACTCCATATTGCAGGCGTGATGCTTCAGCAAAATCACTTTCTCTTTGAGCTTTTTCCAAAGCAAAGCGAGCTTTATCGAGTTCAATTTGAGCATTTTTGGTATTTTCCACCAATGCCTTTTCAGATTTCCAGATTTCTTCTAAATCTGTATATTCTTTTTGAGCGTCATCAATTTGTTTTTGCAAATTAACTGCTTGTGCTTTTGAACCTTCATCGTCGTCTTTTTTAACCGCTTCTAATTGCATTTTTAGCTGAATAATACGGCGGTCTAATTTATCCAAACTTTCAGGTTTGCTGTCTAATTCCATTTTGATACGACTTGCCGCCTCGTCAATCAAATCAATGGCTTTATCAGGTAACTGACGGTCTGTAATATAGCGATGCGACATTTTAGCAGCAGCAATAATAGCACTGTCTAAAATTTTAACGCCATGATGCACTTCATATCGCTCTTTTAAACCACGTAAAATTGCAATAGTATCTTCGACACTTGGCTCATCAATGAGCACTTTTTGAAAACGTCGTTCAAGAGCAGGGTCTTTTTCGATGTATTGACGATACTCATCAAGTGTGGTCGCCCCCACACAGCGTAACTCACCACGTGCTAACGCTGGTTTTAGCATATTGCCTGCATCCATTGCTCCAGAGGTTTTGCCAGCCCCAACCATAGTATGCAGTTCATCAATAAATAAAATGATATTGCCATCTTGTTTGGCAAGGTCACTTAATACTGCTTTTAGTCGCTCTTCAAATTCACCATGATATTTTGCACCAGCAATCAAAGACCCCATATCCAGCGATAAAACCTCTTTGTTTTTCAGGCTGTCAGGTACTTCGCCA
>CAKAQU010000152.1 GCA_916720335.1 uncultured Moraxella sp.
AACTTATACAAAACTCAATCAAAGCAGTGTCAATGGTGAAGAAGTTGACGAAGCATTAATGATTGATGTCTCAGAAGCCATTATGCTGCTTGACCGTTATGTGGAGTTTGTTTTATTAAAAGAAACACTAGAACCTGCATTGTTATTGCCAATTATTAATAAACTTAGAGAACATTTAGGGCAACCCACAATTGATTTACAAAGTTTGCAGCAAAATTCTCGCTGTGTTGTCATCCATCAGCCCCAAGATAATTTTATTTCTTTAGACAGCTTAGATTTGGATAAAAAAACGCTCATAGATACTTATCGTTTAGGCTTATGTACATTGCTTGCTCATCAAAATACTGCGTTAAATGACAAAGCTCGTGAAAAAATACAAGGCATGGCTGATGTTTGTCAAACAATTGCCAAAAAAACTGATGTGCTTTTTTGGCAGGCGGCAGCGGTTTTTACCAAAAACATCACTCAAGAGATGCCCTTAAATCACGTCAAACAACGTATCTTAATTTATATTGAACAACAATTATGCAGTTATCTGCCTACTGAAGACCGTCGTTTTGCCAAAATGGTGAGTTTTGCTCGCCACAAAGATAGTGATTTTGATGCCTTAAGTCGTGAAAAATATGCAATCAACCAATTAGACCAGGCACGTTTTGCTCAGATGCACGGTTTTTTGTTTGGTCCTGACCACCAAATTACCACCACGCTCAATTCATTAATTCAGGAAGATTTAGAATCAATTAAACAGCAAATTGACAGTTATGTTCGTGCTGAAGGCCGGGATATGGCTGATGACTTAAGTACTCCTAACATTGCTCAAAATATAGTTAAACTTTCTAAGGCGTTGAGTTTACTCAAAATGCCTGAAGCTAGTAATGCGTTAATTGATACTGCAAAGCAGGTCAACAACTGGCAAAGTCCAAATCTGGAGGAACTGGATGCCTCCCTAGATAAATTAATGATTGCTGAAAATGCCGCAATTTACATGGCAAAATCACACACGCCAGGTGCTTTGCGTTTGCCAATTCACAATCATCGTATTTCCCTACACCAACTTGATGCTGCCTATGAAGCACTGGTTCGAGAAGCTAAAATTAATTTAAGTAGTATTGCTACTGAATTGAACAACTACCTTGCCAGCAGTGAACCCAATAGCAATCTTTTAAAAGATACACCTGAAATGATAAGGCAAATTTCAGGAGCAATGGCATTCTTACGCTTACCTATTATTTCCAAGCAACTAAAACGGCTGGCGGATAAATTAGAATTTGATTTATTGGAAAAATTGAATGATTTGGAAAAACCTCAAATCATCAAAATTGCTGAATCTTGGGCGGATATTTTGGTTGCTGCTGATATACAATTGGAAAATTTTACTAACAATCACCCAATCAGCAAACAAGCCATTATTGCTGGCGAACGCGGAATCAGCCACCTATTGACTGTTTAAAATTGTACAATTTACAACTAAATAATCAAATAGGTGGGTTATTTTCCACCTATTTTTTTACGGAGAATGTATGCATACCATATCAGTTAATGAACTCATTAGTTTTTGCGACAACATATTACAACCTCAAGAATTTCATGATTATTGTCCAAACGGATTGCAAGTGGATGCTGATACGCCAATCAGTAAAATCATTACAGGCGTTACAGCAAATCAGGCATTGATTGATCAAGCCATTGCAAAAAAAGCTCAAGCGATTTTAGTTCATCACGGTTATTTTTGGAAAGGAGAGGCAGCTACTTTAACAGGTATAAAAGGTAAACGAATTCGTAGTTTACTGCAAAATAACATTTCATTAATTGCCTATCATTTACCTTTGGATGCCCATCCCCAAATTGGTAATAATGCTGTACTTGCTAAAGAATTGGATTTAGTCATAGATGGCGGTTTATTTGCGCACGAGAAATTTCCCGTTGGCAATATCGCCCATCATCAACCCATCACGGCTAAAGATTTTGCTCAAAAAATTACTCAGGTTCTAGGGCGCATACCACTACATCTATCACAAAACCCCAATCGCAATATTTGCAAGATTGGTATTTGCACAGGTGGCGCTCAAGACTATATTGAACAAGCGTATTTGATGGGCTGTGATGCTTATATTTCAGGCGAAGTATCCGAACGTACCACACATTTTGCTCGGGAAATGGGAATTGATTATTTTGCTTGCGGTCATCACGCCACAGAGCGAGGTGGCATTCGCGAATTGGGGCTCATGATTGCTCAGAAATTAGGTATCAAAAACGAATTTATTGACATTTACAATCCTGTATAAAACTTAAATTTTACCTCAAAATCAGAACAGGGAAGTTTTGATTTAACAAAATCACAGAAACCCTCGCTAATTAGTTAGATTTTTCCAAATTTTCAATTCAACTCATTGATTTTTATATAAAAATATAAAATGACTGTATCGTCTATATTTAATACTTGATTTTTAAAAAAATTTATGAAACTAATTTTTAGTTTGGTAATGCAATTTTACCAAATGTGAAAAATTGCTATTTTTTACCGTTTATCGTCAAAAATATACCGTTTATTTTTAAGTGTACAAAGTTATCATTGCAGAATAGAGGCAAATTACGCATATTAGGCGGATTAGAGGAAAACTACTTTTAGTTTAATTTTTAATCATTTTTGCGAAGAAACTGCCAAATTCACCCAATCATTGTCAAGGGCATGGCTAGTCTTTAAATGAATATTAATATGCAAAACCAACAAACATATTAATAGTAATTTTATGGATGTACATACATTCTCGCCGTGATTTAGTGAACACGTTTTTATTGTCGGATGACATCTATTTTAACGAATAAATCAGCGTCCGAATATCCAATAATAACATGGTCTTTATCTAAAACTTTTGACGCCAGAACTTAACTGGTTAATGATTAGCATAGGAGCCTTTTCATGCAAAACATTCGCACAATTCAACAAAATATTCAGCAAAATTTAACCAACTTGACTTTCAATCCTCAATCCGTCAATCCGTCAATAGTTTTTTGTCGGGTAAAAGCGCAAGCTCAAAAAGATTGTGTTATTAATGTTCAAATTGCTGAAGAATATAAACGTAAATTAAAAAAGCAAAAATTTACCAAAAATATTTTGCAACTTGGCGCATTATCTTTACTGGCTTTTCCCGCCAAAGCTTTACTTGCAATGAACGTATCTAATTCATCAACCAATAACAATCCGTCATCCATATCTAGTAAAGAAATTGTTGTTGCCACTTTAAAAGACAACCCAAGCGTGTTCCAAGAAGGTGATATGTTACACGGTTTTGGTTATGATATTGCTAAACGTTATGCCAATTATTTGGGTGTTAACATGCGTTTAGAAACTTATCAAGACCAACAAAGCCTTACTCAAGCCCTAAAAACAGGGCAAGCAGATATGGCGCTTGGATTAGAACACGTTGTTGATGATGAATTAACAACTAATGCCATTGCTTGCAATCCAGCAACAAAAAACAAATTGGCTGAACATGGTCTTGATGGAAATTTGCATTTTACCTTTTCTAGCACAAACCAAACAATGATTGACCATTCTGCCAGTTTTTTATGCAGCCA
>CAKAQU010000153.1 GCA_916720335.1 uncultured Moraxella sp.
CATCGTTACACGTGCATTAATGCAAATTTGGTATGGTTATCGTAAAAATTTGACCAAACTGAGTATCGGATAGGAGAATAAGCATGACTGACGAAGAAAAAAATCCTTTGACCCCTACTCCGAGTGAGCCCAGAACACGCAGACGTGCGCCGCGTCGCAATGGCAAAGGTAGTAATGCTGCCGCCAATGCTAATGCCAAACTTTCAGAACAAGCCATTATTGCTGATGTTGCAACTGATGATGAGGCCAGTGAAAAAGCAGGTGGTATCAAATTAATCGCACACCAAAGAATTTTGCCATTTATGAAGTTTGAAAAACTCATGATGGCACTATCAGTACTACTAGTGATTGCCAGTGTGGTTGCACTTTCAGTAAAGGGTCTGAATTTAGGATTGGATTTTACAGGTGGGGTATCAGCGGATGTTCGCTATAAAGAACCTGTTGCCCAAACCGAGGTCGTATCCGCATTAAACCAAAAGGGCTACAGTGATGCGGTGGTGCAATATCTAGGCACACGTAATGAGCTTTTGGTGCGTTTACCGCCGCAAGATGGCAAAACCGCTGATGAACTTAAAATTGAATTAACAGACACTCTGGCTCTACCAGATAACCCTGCTACCATTGAAAACATCAATGTTATTGGCAGTCAAATTGGTAGTGAAATTTATCTAAATTCTGCTATGGCGTTGGCTTTAGCACTTGGGTTAATGTTGATTTATGTTGCAATACGCTTCCAATTTAAATTGGCACTTGGTGCTGTATTGTCATTATTTCATGATGTCATTGTAGTTTGTGGTTTATTCGCTTTGTTTGGCTGGCCGTTTGATTTGACCGTACTGGCTTCTGTTTTAGCACTGGTTGGATATTCCGTAAATGATACCATCGTTGTTTACGACCGTATTCGTGAAAATTTCCGCCGTGTGCGCGGTTTAACGCCCATACAAGTGGTTGATTTGTCTTTAACCGAAACGCTACGTCGCACATTTATGACATCGGGAACGGTTTTGGTGGTGGTGCTTGCACTGTTATTTTTGGGTGGCGAAGGGCTGTTCTGGTTTGCTTTGGCTCAATTACTGGGTACAATTGCGGGTACTTATTCATCCATTTATATCGCAAGCTCCATTCCTTTACGCATGGGTCTATCTCGTGAGGATTTTGTGGTTAAAATAAAACCAGAATTCACCGAAGAAACCGTAATTTTTGCCGACCCTGCACTCCAAAACGCAAAAGACTAAATTTCGTCAATAAAAATCACCCTAAATAATTTTAGGGTGATTTTTAACTTATTAATTTTAAATAATAATATTTCCTTGATAACTGCCCTAAACTTTGCATCTGTGGTTAATAGCCAAAGTCAATAAATTTTTGGGCGTTATGTTTTTCTCCAATACCATCTTTATCTAAAGTTAATATCACAGAACCGCCAATCTTTTCCAAATTTAAATAATCGTTGCCATCATTACTATTTATGATGTCATCAGCCATCCCATTAAATAGCAAATCTTGATTTATTGCACCTTTAATACAATTGATTTCCAGTATTTTTAGCTTCTTGTAAGCTGCGAACCTTGCCCCTACCTGCTAAATTTAATAAATGCTTGACATCTTTAGTATCTAAACTTTCTTTTTGCTGACTAAAAACATGGCTAAAATTAAAATCTACATCTCCCATTTGGTAGGTTATGCCATCATTTTTGGTATAATTGGATAATTGCGATATTTTACCGCCCTGACTTTGTTGATTACTATTTTTATAATCTAAATTTAAACTTTGAATATTAAGGTCAGTTAAATTTTGCAATTCTTCTTTTTGGCTAATTCCATCTTTATTTTTATCCTGCCATACTTTCAATTGGGTAAATAAACTATCTTGATTGTCAATTTTACCATCTTTGTTTTCATCCAAATCAGCAAGTGCATCAAAACCGTGTTTGGCACGAGTTCCGTCCTGTTTTATGGTGTAATCACCAAAAACTTCTGTGCCATTATTAATGATGTCATCGTTATTAATATCACGAACCAAAATACCATCGGTAGTTGTCCAGCCTGTAGCATGCGCCATACCATCACCATCAAAATCAAAAAAGGTATTTTTATCAAAATATTTATTATCGATTGCCGCTGTACTAATGCCATTGTAATCCAAATCCAATATTAACGGATCGTAAAAGGTATGTGTGCCGTTGCGGTTTAGGTCAAGCCATATTTAAAAGAATTGGGAAGCCAATTATAATAAACATCATCAAACATTTCTGATAGAATATCCTTAGGGTTTTGAAACCAATGCTTCATAGATTCCCAAATTCCTTTCATAACTTCAGCATCATTAAGCCATTTTTCTGCTTGTTTTTTTATCGTCTTCACTCGCTGACACTCTATCAACTTCATCAAAACTGCCCAATGCAGGAAGAGAATAAATGTACTTTCCTGTTTTCTATCTACAAACACTAATTCTCTAGCAAAATCACGGGGCGTCTTAACTGATAACTTCATTAATAACAAATTCATTCATCTGAGCTTTAATAAGAGCTTCAATTTCCTGCCATCGAGGAAGTAATGCTATTTTATAACTCACATAAATTTCAGTTTTCCATTCTGGATCAAGAGAAAATCGTTGAGTACATGTTCTGGCATTTTCATATTGTGAATTGGGATTACAATCAATGATTGTTTGTATTATACCGTTCTTCACAGAAACATAAGTAATAACATAACCGATATCATCTTCTCTCCAAGACTTCCCTGTATTGGGGTTGATAATATCAGGTCTTAAAAAAATATATAATCCATACAGCATGTTATCTTGTAATTGCGTTTGAAACCATGGATATGGTTTATTATTTTCCAAAAACTTCAAATAACTTTCAAAAGTAGATATACCATAACGCTTAGAGTAATGCTCATTAGCTAAAATACCAACACTTAACCATTGGCTTTGTGGCGTTCTTTCCTCTTGTTGATAAGCAATACGGCTATCTTCAGGTGTTTTATAATAAGTTTGGCGCAACATGCCATCCATACGCATATCAAATCCAAAAGATGTAATGGCATCATCATACGTTCTTTCACTTCTTGGTATATACTTTGATGTCTTTGACCAAAAAGGCGAACCACTATATTCCACAATACCGGCAACAGGTGATGGTAAATTCACTTTTTTACTACCCAAATGACCCACCACATAACGCTGACCATATTCATCAATTGGGCGTTTATCTACTTTTTTCAAACTATCTTTGTAATGTGGTTTATTATCATTAGAACAAGATAAACTGGCTAATGAAAAAACAATCAAGATAAATATATAAATGTTGGAATACAAAAATTTCATCATTTAAAAAAAATTTTAAATAAAGCAAAATATTAAAATTACTAAGATTATAAATATTTATGATAAAAAATCAACTAACTTTACAAAAGTTAATATAATTTACGAATTATTAAATTATACTTTATCTAAAAGAATATATTTCAAACAACTATTATTAATAAAATAACTTAATATTTATTAGATTTATTGGTATTTTTTGCTATTTTTTATTTTATGATTATTCGCCCAAATTCTAAACGCAATAAAG
>CAKAQU010000154.1 GCA_916720335.1 uncultured Moraxella sp.
CTGATTTTGCACCCGCGTCACTCTCACTGATGGTTATCAAGGGGCTACCTTGACTGATTTGATCACCCACTTGAATTAAAATCGCTGTTACTGTGCCACTAACACCTGCGGGAATTTCCACAGATGCTTTGTCAGACTCAACCAGGGCAATGTTGTCATCACTATTAACAACATCGCCAACTTTTACCATAATTTCACTAACTTCGGCACTATCTACACCCAAATCTGGGGCTTTAATTTCCATCACATTCTCCTAATTTGGGTTACTTATCTTCGTCAATCAGCTCAGGTACTGGGTGCGGATTAGCACTCACCGATACTGCTGGCGCATCTGGGAAATAGTCAAAATGTGGTTGTGGTTGCCACGCTGGTGGACTATCAGCATCAATTTCAAATAACTCAATAGCTTGTTGAACCACTTCAACACCAATTTCACCTTTGTCCGCTAATTTTTTCAAAGTAGCTAAAACAATATGATTGGCATCTACGTTAAAGAAACTGCGTAAATTTTGACGAGTGTCTGAACGCCCAAAACCATCTGTACCAAGCGTTGTATAGGCAGAACCTTCTGGAAGCCAGCCGCGAATCTGTTCAGCATAGTTTCTGATGTAGTCTGTCGCTGCCACAATCACACCTGTATGGCCACTAAGCTGGCTGGTGATCCATGGTGTTTTTTGTTCAGCAGTTGGATGTAAGCGATTGTAATCATCACACGCCATACCATCTTTGGTCAGCTCATTAAAGCTTGTTACGCTCCATACGTTTGCTGTAATAGAGAATTTTTCTGCTAAAATGCGAGCTGCTTTTTGCACTTCACGTAAAATCACACCTGAGCCAAGTAGTTGCACCTGCATAGAACCATTATCTTCTAGCAGATACATACCACGTCTGATACCCTCTTCCACTCCTTCAGGCATTGCTGGATGCTCATAGTTTTCATTCATTAAAGTGATGTAGTAATAAACACGCTCGCCTTCTCCATACATACGACGTAAGCCATCATGCACTACAACTGCAAGCTCATAGCCAAAGCAAGGGTCATAGGTGACACAGTTTGGAATGGTGCCAAAATGCACATGAGAATGGCCATCTTGGTGTTGCAAGCCTTCACCATTTAAAGTAGTACGTCCTGCGGTTGCACCGAATAAGAAGCCTTGAGCCTGACAATCGCCAGCCGCCCATGCCAAATCACCCACGCGTTGGAAGCCAAACATTGAGTAATAAATATACATTGGAATCATTGGCAAGGCATTCGTAGAATAGCTAGTTGCTAAGGCAATCCAAGCACTCATCGCGCCGGCCTCGTTAATGCCTTCCTCAAGCATATGTCCATTTTTAGCTTCTTTATAACCCATCAAGGCTTCAGCATCTTCAGCAACATAGTTTTGACCAACAGATGAATAAATGCCCAATTGACGGAACATGCCTTCTAAACCAAATGTACGTGCTTCATCAGGAACAATTGGTACAACGTATTTTTGAAGATCTTTGTTTTTAAGAAGTGCTGACAACAAACGCACAAACACCATTGTGGTTGATTGTTCTTTACCATTGCTACCCTGCAATACATTATCAAAGATGGACAATTCAGGGATGGTTAATGGAATATGTCCACTTCTGCGTGCTGGCAAATGCCCACCCAATGTCTGACGACGACCCATTAAGTACTTATATTCTGGAGTGTCTTCAGCAGGACGATAAAACGGTAAATCTTTTAACTCTTCATCGCCAATTGGCAAATCAAAACGTTCTTTAAAATATCTTAGACCTGATTCGTCGAGCTTTTTGATTTGGTGGGCTTTGTTTACGGCTTGAATTTGGCTAGATAATCCATAACCTTTAACCGTTTTTACCAAAATCACTGTTGGCTGACCAACGGTCTTCATTGCTTCACTGTATGCGGCGTAAACTTTTTTAGGGTCATGACCGCCACGGTTTAAACGCTGAATTTCTTCATTGGATAAATGAGCAACCATTGCTTCAAGCTCTGGATATTTACCAAAGAATTCTTTACGAGTAAATGCTCCATCACGCGCTTCATAAAGTTGATATTCACCATCAACAACCTCTTCCATGCGTTTTTTCAAAACACCTGTAGTGTCTTTGGCTAACAGTGAATCCCAATGGTCGCCCCAGATTACTTTAATCACTCGCCAGCCTGCGCCACGAAACACCGATTCAAGCTCTTGAATGATTTTGCCATTACCACGTACAGGACCATCCAGACGTTGCAAGTTACAGTTGATTACCCAGATAAGGTTGTCTAATTTTTCACGTCCTGCCAACGAAATCGCACCCAGGCTTTCTGGCTCATCGGTCTCACCATCACCTAAAAACGCCCAAACTTTGCGGTTTTCTTCTTTCAACAGGTTACGGTTGGTTAGATATTTTTGAATATGGGCTTGATAAATACTCATCAAAGGACCAAGACCCATCGATACTGTTGGGAATTGCCAATAATCTGGCATCAAATAAGGATGTGGATAACTCGAAAGACCTTTACCACCTACTTCACGACGGAAATTTTTTAGCTGCTCTTCAGAAAGACGACCCTCCAAAAATGAACGAGCATACATACCAGGGGCACCATGACCTTGATAATAAATCAAATCGCCACCATGGGTTTCGTCAGGAGCGCGCCAAAAGTGGTTAAAACCAGTTTCATAAAGGGTTGCAGACGATGCAAATGTTGCCAAATGTCCGCCCAAATCGTCATCATTTTGGTTGGCTTTCATTACCATCGCAAGAGCATTATAACGCACCAAAGCACGAATCTTGCGTTCCATATGTAAATCACCAGGGTAACTTGGCTCGTCTTCAGCAGGAATGGTATTGACGTAAGCCGTATCCAGACGGTTGAAGGGCAACCCCTCCTGAACTGCCATGTTATACAAGGCTTTTAATAAAAATTGAGCTCTTTCTTTGTCAGCATTTTTAATCACTGATTCAAATGCATCTAACCACTCTTGGGTTTCGGTGCTATCAGAATCTTTATAATAGGTTGTCATAACAATATCCTAAACTAAAATAAATCAAGTTAAACACTTGATGGGAAAGTGGGTAGAAAACCCATAGATCTTTAATATTATAAAAGACTTTAATTCAAAAATGTTATGCTTTTTAAAAATACTCAAAAGCATAAGTATTTTTTAAATAAATATCCAATATCATAAAAAGACTATTATCCTTTTGGAATTGTGCTTTAGTGGCATTTTATACCTAATTTAGGTAGTTTTTTTCTAAAATTTTTATATTGAATAAACTTATTACCGCTCAGTCTTAACAATATCTATTTGCTTATCATCACAATCTACCGCATAAATAGTATTCACCGCCCCAAAAATATGCACCACAAAATCGCTGTCTAATTTTGGATTGACATTTTTACTGGTATCTTTTACTTTTGTTAATACCATCATATTATCAGGTCGCATAATCACTGCTTGTACATCGTCTTTGCCAAAATCCAGTGCATTTACCCGAAAAAAATTCCACGCCTGCTCAGGCTCTACCTTTTTTAATGATTCAGGATTATCCCAAAGCGTTTTTGCGCCTTTAGGCTCTTTCATTT
>CAKAQU010000155.1 GCA_916720335.1 uncultured Moraxella sp.
GTTTTTTGATGGCATTACCTTTGCCGTCAGCAGCGTCATTTAATTCGCCTGCCAAACGTAGCGCCATAGATTTTTCAGAACGCTTTGCGGCAGCATCAGCAAGCCATCTCATTGCCAACGCAGTACGACGGGAGGCACGTACTTCCATTGGTACTTGATAAGTTGCACCACCGACACGGCGAGCTTTTACTTCTACAGTTGGGCGAACGCTTTCTAAAACTTCCTCAAAAAACGCAACAGGGTCTTCAACATTACGTTTTGCAGTAACGGCATCTAACGCACCATACACAATTTTTTCTGCGATAGATTTTTTGCCATCAACCATTACATGGTTAATAAACTTAGCAATTGTTTGGCTACCAAATTTTGGGTCTGGTAGAATCTCACGAGCGGCAACGACGCGACGTCTTGGCATATTATTTCCTTAAATCTTCAGGGTAACTCTGGCATGACTTAGTATCATTCAATTTATTCAATGAAATCAGCCAGCCTTACTGCGTGCTAAACACGCACAATCAATTTTTTTAAGCGTAGGCTTATGCCTTAGGACGCTTAGCACCATATTTTGAACGACCTTGTTTACGGTCTTTTACACCAGCACAGTCAAGTGCGCCACGTACGGTATGATAACGCACACCTGGTAAGTCTTTTACACGACCACCGCGAATCAATACAACGCTGTGTTCTTGTAAGTTATGACCTTCACCGCCGATGTAGCTAGATACTTCATAACCTGAAGTTAAACGTACACGACATACTTTACGCATGGCTGAGTTTGGTTTTTTTGGAGTAGTGGTGTAAACACGAGTACACACACCACGACGCTGAGGGCAAGCTTGCAATGCTGGAACTTTTGATTTTTCCGTGATTGTTCTGCGACCCTTGCGGATAAGCTGGTTTGTGGTTGCCATTGGCAATTTCTCCCGTTAATTAAAAAATGATAAATCTCATCATTTATCGCTATGCCCATTTTCTGGGCAGTATATTATAGGTGTAAAATATAAAATTTTCAAGTCTAATCGTTTATAATAGCATATTTTTATCGATTGTGCTTGAAAAATGCAAACTCATTTTCCTTCTATATCTTTTCAAAAAATACGTGTTTTTTTAGGTGGCAGCTTTGACCCGATACACTTAGGGCATCAAACAATGGCAAAAACTGTTTATAAAAAACTTCAACAAACCTTTCCAAAAACTCCCATCATTCTGTCGTTTTTGCCAACCGCTGGCAACCCTTTAAAATCAGCACCAACCTCCGTCAATCACCGTCTTTCAATGCTAAATCTTGCTGTAGAAAACACGCCTTTTGTTGTTGATAGTTTAGAGGTTTATCAAAAACCGCCTGTTTTTACCATTGATACTGTTAAACAACTAAAAAAGTGTTATGTTGATGACTGGCTTATTTTTATTGTTGGTCAAGACAGTTTGGCAAGTTTTGATCGTTGGAAGGACAACAAAGACATTCTAAATTATGTACAGTTTTGGGCTTTTAAACGCAATGCCAATCAAGTGTCTGATAGGTTAAAAAATCAGCTCACCAATGACTTTTCGGAATTTAGTCAGCATTTTGATAAAATTTTTTGGGATGATACACCCATACCTGACATTTCTTCTAGCCAGATTCGTCAATATTTAAGTCAAAGTCCAAAACTTGCCAAACCTTTTTTATTACCGTCTGTGTTCGACTATATAAAAACACATCAACTTTATCAAACTATGTTATAATTAAGTATTTTAACCTATAAATTATTATGACAACACTTACATTAGATGAACAAATTGCCCTTGTGGTATCCGCTCTAGAAGATTTAAAAGCTCAAGCCATTACCGTGATGGAGGTTGAGCATCTAACCGAAATTGCCGAACGCATGATAATCGCCAATGCCACCAGCAAACGTCATGTAAAGGCTTTGGCAGACAAACTGGGTGCAAAAGCCAAAGAAGCTGGACTCATGCCCCTTGGTCGTGAAGGTGATAAAGATAGCGATTGGACGCTAGTGGATTTGGGAGCAATTGTAGTGCATATTATGACACCGCAAGCACGAGAATTTTATGATTTAGAAGGTTTATGGTCATCACCTGAAACTTTAAAGGCTCTTGCCGTTCAAAAGCCTTAATGGAATTTAAATAAACAATTTTTTTAATACGGTTTTTTTAAATACAGCTATTTTTAAAATGACAAAAAAAGGTTGCCATGCTAACTGATGATATTTCTGCTTATGTGCGCTTGATTGCTAGCCAAGCCAAACAAGCTGCCAACCAAATGCGTGCTTTGGATAGTCAAACCAAAAACCAAGTACTCATCAATCTTAAAGACGTACTAATTGAATATAAGCAAGATATTTTTACCGCCAATGAACAAGATATTCAAAAAGCGGTGCAAAATGAGCTTGCTTGCGCTTTAAAAGACAGGCTTATCATTAGTGAAACAGTCTTCCAAAATATTCTGAACTCTTTAGATGATGTCATTGCACTGTCTGACCCAATTGGTGAAATTAGCGATATGAATTATCGTCCAAGTGGTATTCATTTGGGCAAAATGCGTGTGCCTTTGGGCGTGATTGCCATGATTTATGAATCACGCCCCAATGTTACAATAGAAGCGGCAAGTCTTGCTATTAAATCAGGTAATGCGATTATTTTGCGTGGTGGCAGTGAAGCGTTTTTTTCCAATCAGCTGCTAGCAAAATGCATACAAATTGCTTTGGTTAAAGCTGGATTATCCAATCACTGTGTACAAGTTTTACAAACCACTGACCGCAGCGCTATAGATTGTTTGATTACCTTGCCTAAATTTATTGATGTGGTGATACCACGCGGTGGTCGCGGGCTTGTTGAGCGCATCAGCAAACACACTCAAATTCCTGTCATCAAACATCTTGATGGTAATTGCCATACGTTTATTGATAAATCCGCTGACTTGACCATGGCAAAAAATATCTGTGTTAATGCTAAAACATCTCGATACGGCACCTGTAATACCATGGAAACACTGCTGATTCATGCCGATATTGCCAGTGGGTTTTTACATCCAATTTTAATGGCAATAAAAGATGCTGATCCAGCGATGAGTTTTCGAGTTTGTAATAATAGCTACGCCCATTTAACTGATGATTTAACCAAACTTAACATCACTTTAGCCACTGAAAACGATTGGTATGAAGAATATCTTGCGCCAATTTTAGCAGTAAAAATTGTTGATGATGTAAACCATGCCATCAGTCATATCAATCACTATGGCAGTCATCATACCGATGTCATTATCACAAATGATTACACCAATAGCCAAAAATTTTTAAAAGAAGTGGATTCTAGCAGTGTTATGATTAATGCTTCTAGCCGTTTTGCTGATGGCTTTGAATATGGTCTTGGAGCAGAAATTGGTATCTCAACTGACAAAATACACGCTCGTGGTCCTGTTGGTTTGCATGGCTTAACTTCTCAAAAATGGATTGTTCTTGGTCAAGGACAAATACGTTAAACATCAATTTCTTTATCAATTAACCAAATAAAAACCCTAAAGCAATA
>CAKAQU010000156.1 GCA_916720335.1 uncultured Moraxella sp.
TTAACAAAAAACCTTGTGGCTGCTTTTTTAATCGTCAGTACTTTATCCATCACGGCGTGCGGATTTACCCTTCGGGGTACATCACAGGCCATGCAAATTCCAGCACCTTATGCCGCTGTCTTTATAAATATACAAGATACGCCTGCTCTGCACGCATTAAAACAACCATTAATTCAAGAACTTAAATTAATTGGCGTCACCAACACCCAAAATAGCAATCAGCAAATTGAAATAAAAAACTTGCGTTTTCAGCGTTATGAACTGGTTGGAACATTAACTGAAATTCGTTTGGTTTTAACCGCTGATGTGATTTTTACAGCAAATGACGGCAGAAAACTAAGTGATAGTGTTCAAGTAGAACACAGTTATCAATACAATGAAGCCAGCGTTACACCCCAAGACCAACAAGGTGAACAGGTCAAACCATGGTTGTATGACGAACTTGCTAAACGCATCACTCAAAAATACCATGCGTTTGCACTAGAAGCCAAAAGCCAGTAAATCAAATGTTGGAGCGATTTTTACCATTATGGACGCGTTTGATTGATGAAAAAAATTTAACAAACATCAATGGGGTTTGGCTCATTCATTCAGATGAACCACTCATTCATCAGTGGTTGATTGACGCTTTAAAACCTCATTATCAAGCTTATCATCAACAAATTAAACGTATGGAGCTGATAAGCGCAAAAAGCTGGAGTGATGTTCTTAGCGAACTTAATTCGCTGGATTTGTTCGCTGAAAACAGTGCTTTAATTGTAACAGGAAAGCACAAACCAGACGTAAAAATGTTGGAAAAATTTCAGCAATTTATTCAAGACAGTCAAAACGGACAAAACTCAAACCACCTATTGTGGTGCTTACCAAAACAAGATAAAAAATCGTTATCTACCAAAGCGATGAAATTTTTTGAGCAATCTGGATTGGTAATTGACGGTAATATACACAATGAAGAGACACGTGCCACGTTATTGGCAAAAAAAGCTGAGCAATTTCAGCTAAATTTTGAGACTGATGCTTGGCAATTTTTAATCAGTCATACCCAACAAAATCTTTTGGCAGCCTACCAAATCCTGTCACAACTATCGCTTTCTTGGGAAAACCAGACGATACACTTATCGATTTTAAATCAAATCCTACAAGACAGTTCTCAATTTGATGTATTTGAATTGTCTGATGCCATGCTTTTAGGGAATCTAAAAAGATCAATGCAGATTTTATATTACCTACAAAACAGTGATATTGCGCCAAGCATTGTACTTTGGACTCTCAGCAAAGATGTACAGCTCATTTTACAATTACAAGCAGGTAAAAATCCCTACGAGCTTGGTATTTGGAAAAATAAAATTGCCAGCTATCAAACTGCCGCCCATAGAACCCAAACCATCAGTCAAAACTGGATTCATCAGCTTTATCAAATTGACAGCGCCATCAAAGGCATCACCAAACAAAATCCTTGGCAACTGATAAAATTGCTGATTGCCAGCTTTTGTCATCCACCCGATCCGTCTTTCATCAAGCGTTAAAAATAGCCAATAAATCACAACCAATCTGTAAATAAGCCAGATTACTTGTTCTTGTATTGGGTAAAATGATTATTATATAATGAGACCATTTTATGCTAAATTTATATTAAAATCAGGTTAGTACATATTCGGTTTGGAAAAAAATTATGCCTTCCTTTATAAAATCAATTAAGCCTTCTAGTTACATTAAATGGGGTGTTGCCGCTTTGATTATTGGGGCGATTGCTTTTTTTGGTTATCAACACCTTAACCCTCAACCCAAACCACCTGAATATCTAACCGCTGAAGCAAAAATGGACGATATTGAAAACACGGTTTTAGCTTCAGGAAAAATTGAAGCTGTAGAAAGTGTCAATGTTGGTGCGCAGGTTTCAGGAAAAATCACCAAACTTTATGTTAAAGTGGGTGATGAAGTTAAAAAAGGCGATTTAATTGCTCAAATCAGTGAAGTTGAGCAAAAAAACACAGTTTCTAACGCTCAAGCAACCCTCAACCAAGCTAAAGCTAGCCTAACCCAAGCAGAAGCAACCCTAAAAACCAATGAAGGGAATATCAATTCAGCTGTCAGTACCCAAAAAGTTCGGCAAGCCGAATTTGCTAAAGTCCAAAAGTCTTTTGCTCGCATGGAACAATTAATCAAAATAGATGCGGTTAGTCGCCAAGAATATGATGACGCCAAGGCTAATTTGGACGTCGCTAAAGCGAATTTGGATGCTGCAACCATTGCTATTGAAAATGCTAAAAACGATGTCGCGAATGCTCGTGCAAACATTTTAAGTCAAAAAGCCGCTATTGTAAAAGCAGAAAATGATTTAAATACCGCTACTGAAGGCTTGGGCTATACCACCATTACCGCACCTATGGATGGCACCATTATTTCTGTTAGCCAAGAACAGGGTACTACCGTAAATGCTTTACAATCAGCGCCCACCATCGTAACCATGGCAAATTTAAACCAGGTACGCATTAAAGTACAAATCTCCGAAGCCGATGTGGTTCATGTTCAAAAGGGCATGAAAACACGCTTTAATATTATTGGCGACCCTGATGTCAGTTATGATGCCATACTGTCTGGCGTTGAACCTGCGGCAACGACCAGCAGTTCAAGCAGTGGCGAATCTGCAGTTTATTACATTGGTTATTTTGATGTAGATAATGTGGAACGAAAATTTCGCCTGAATATGACCACACAAGCAAATATTGTCATTAACTCTGTTAAAAATGTTTTAACCATACCATCAGCCGCTCTCAAGCAAAATGGTAAAACTTACACCGTTCAAGTTGTTGGACAAGATGGCTTTGCAAAACCTGTAGAAGTCAGTGTTGGACTAAACAATCGTATTAATGCGCAAATCACTCAAGGACTTAATGTTGGTGATAAAGTTGTTATCAGCGACAGTACTCAAGCAGAAAATAACAAATCAAAACGCGCTGAAGGCCCTATGATGTGATAATAAATACCACAAACATTGATTAATACATAAATTGATCTTTGTGTGGCTGGATTGTTTAATTTAAGGTTTGATACATGAGCATTCATGACCCCCAAAAAATTCCTTTAATTGAAGTAAAAGATTTGGTGCGTGAGTTTCCTGTTGGTGATTCTAGCATTCGCATCTTACACAATATTAACCTAACGCTTTATCAAAAAGAGATGGTTGCCATTATTGGACAATCGGGTTCAGGAAAATCCACACTCATGAATATTTTAGGTTGTCTGGATAAAGCCACATCGGGTAGTTATCGCGTTTTTGGAAAAGCGGTTGATGAGATGGATAATGAAGATTTAGCCAAATTACGTCGTGAGCATTTTGGCTTTATCTTTCAAAGATATCATCTTTTAGGTGACATCAGCGCTGAAGATAATGTAATGGTGCCTGCGGTTTATGCAGGTACACAAAATGCTCAACGAAAAACGCGCGCTCAAATGTTGTTAAGCCAGCTTGGGCTTGCTGATAAACTAAAAAATCGCCCAA
>CAKAQU010000157.1 GCA_916720335.1 uncultured Moraxella sp.
CTACGTCGCGAAAGAGCACTCAAGTTCTATTTTATGAATGTGCCGCAGTAGTTAATGATAGTGCGCGATTGGCGTGTTTTGATAACGTTGCTCAAGGCAATCAGCCAAGTGTTTTAAAAGAAAAATTACCTTTGGATTTATCCAGAACAGTTGTTAGTACCATCAAGGGCAACCCTCAAGCGGTTTTGGTGCAAAAACAGATCGCTTACGGCAGTGATAAAATTGAGCAAGACGCTGAAAAGTATACACCGCTTAGTTTGACTTACGATTTAGATAAAAACAGCCCTATTGGTCTATGGAAAGTGCGTCCACATAATCCAACCTATATTTTACCATTGTTTGTTAATGGCAAACCTAATCGCAATCCTAGTACTCCCAATCAGGAAGTTAAACATTACAGTACTGATGAAATGCGCGGTGTAGAAACCAAAATGCAAGTTTCTATGAAGGTTAAAGCGGTAGAAGACCTATTTGGTACTAATGCGGATTTATGGATGGGCTACACCCAACAATCGCATTGGCAAGTATATAATGAAAATAATTCTCGCCCATTTCGTGCTTCTGATTATCGTCCTGAAATTTTTGTCACTCAGCCTGTGTCTGCACGTTTGCCTTTTGGTGGTAAATTACGCATGATTGGAGCGGGAGTAGAGCATCATTCTAATGGTGAAAAAGACCCATTGTCGCGCTCTTGGAATAAGGCGTATCTTATGGGTGGTATGGAGTGGGGGAAACTGACCGTCATTCCGCGAATTTGGACACGTTTTGCTAACAAAGACAGCAATAAGCCAGATGATAACCCTGATATCCAGCGTTATTACGGTCATGGTGATATACAATTTATTTATCAGTTAGGTCAAGGTTCTCAGATATCAGGACTTGGTCGATTAAATCCCGCCACAGGTAAAGGCGCTTTACAATTGGATTACGTATATCCTTTAGGGCGTGGCATTAGTGGTTATGTGCAAATATTTCAAGGGTATGGACAATCCATTGTTGATTACAACCATGAAACCACTGCGGTAGGTGTAGGTATTATGCTTAATGATTGGCTTGGCTTATGAATCTGTTTTGGGTAATTGTGTTTGGATGAGCATTTGTGTTTAATAAATACACTCCAAAATTCCCACCCCATGCTTTGGCTGCATCTTATCAACGATTTTTGGGTGATTGCCACTTGTGTGGTCAGCCCAAAAAGTCAGGCGTCTTAATATGTAATTATTGCCATCAGCAGCTTCAAAGAGTTCCTATATTAAAAATTGATGATAAATTACCCTTGATTGTTGGTAGTTTTTATGATGTGCCATTTAACCGTGTGATGTCTGCTTATAAAGACCATGAGGATTTGTCAGCATTGATGGTTCTTTATCATTTGCTTTGTTGGCTTCCAAGACCAAAAGGGCTAACAGCTCAAACCGCTATTATCATCCCTACCCCAACCACAAAAAGTCGTTTAATAAAGCGTGGATTTAATCCAGTTTTAGTACTGGCAAAATTTTTAGCATATCACTGGCAGATTCCGTTATGGCAAGGGGTTTTGCGTGAAGACAATCAAATTCATCAACGAGGATTAAGTCGCAGTCAAAGATTAAAAAACGTTCAAGAGAATTTTTATTTGGCAGAGACCATACCCAAAGTTCGTCATGCAATTTTGTTTGATGATGTGGTAACAACAGGGGCAACGCTGCAAGCAATTGCAAAAGTGGTTCAAGAACATAACCCAAAAATTCATACAGTTGGGTTTGCAGTTTTACATGGCAAGCCTGGCATTCATTTGCCATTTTTGGCAAAATAAAGATGGTTGAGTTAATTAAAATTAAGCCAAGTATCGACCAAGTAGCGCATTAACTGCGCTTTCGGTGCGTAAAATTCTATCACCCAAACCAACACTATCAACTCCCATTTTTTCTAGCAAATCAATTTCATAGGGAATAAATCCGCCTTCTGCTCCTACAAATAAAATCTGTGGAAGCCCAACTGTTTGGCTAAACGTATAAAACGGCATTTTGGCATAAGGGTGGGCAACTGCAGCAATTTTATTTGATGAAATTGTGTCATTTTTCATCAGTCTTGGTAAGCTGTCTTCAACAAAGGGTTTAAAATATTTTGCCAAGGTGATTTTAGGCGGAATACTATCCACTGCTTGCTGCAACCCTTCAAGTACAAATTCATCCAAGCGACTTAATAAGGGCGAATGCCAGTAGCTTTTATCAGTGCGAAAACTGTTGATTAATATGATATGTTCTACACCCATTGCGCTTATATCCAACATAAGCCGTCTTAAAACCTTTGGGCGCGGTAAGGCTAAGACCAGAGTCAAATCTAGCTTTTTGGGTGGTTTTTTATCTAAAATAACGTAATTTAATAAACATTGAGTATTGGTAAGTTTTGCAACTTGTCCAAAACCAAGCATGCCATCTATCATGCCAATTTTTAGACTATCACCAACTTTTGTTTTAAGGACTTTATGTAAATGTGTCAGCTGACCTTCATCGCTGATGATGACGGATGTTTGAGATTTGTTAAAGGCAGCTTCGGGCAATAAAATAACATTCATAATTGCTGGATTTTATCATTAATTGATAAAAAGGGTTTTAGATAATCAAACTGTATTTGGGCAGCATTTTGTTTTTCTAGGGTGAGTTTTTTAGCTTTTTCTCCCAAAGTTTGACAATCAGCTGGTTGTTTTAACCAGCCAAAGAGTGCCTTATAAAGTGTCACATCATCATCAACCTGAGTTAAAGCATCCATATTTTTAAGCTCAGAGACTAAAAGTTCACAATTTTTAACATAAGTGCCCATAATAATTGGTTTGCCAAGACTGGCAGGTTCAATTGGGTTGTGCCCGCCAACATCAATCAAAGAACCTCCAACAAAAACAACATTTGCCAAAGCGTACCACGCCAAAAGTTCGCCCATGCTATCTGCAAGATATATTTGAGTTTTTTGGGTGATGGATTGGTTTTGGCTGCGTCGGTGAGTGACAAAAGAGTGGGTTAGTTTGGCAACTTCTTCAAAACGTTCTGGGTGTCTTGGCACTAAAATCAATAATGCATCTGGAAAATCTTGCAATAATTTTTGATGGGCTGACAAAATAATTTCGTCTTCACCTTTATGAGTGCTGCCGGCTGTCCAAATAGGGCGGTTAATGCTCCAGCTGTTTTGATAAACATAGGCTAGTAAATTTTTATTGACATCATCCATAACAATGCTGCTTGCCCATTTTAAAGAATCAGCCCGTTTAACATTTGCCGAATTTGCCCCAAGTGCGATAAATCGTTGATAACTGTCATTATCTTGGGTGATGATGAGTGATAAATTTGCCATCATAGTACGACTGATATCATGCCATTTTTGATAGCCCAAAAAAGATTTTTGGGTCAATCTGGCATTAACCATCATACTGGGAATGTATTGTTTTTTTAACAGATACAGTGTGTTTGCCCAAAGTTCTG
>CAKAQU010000158.1 GCA_916720335.1 uncultured Moraxella sp.
ATATATTTGCCAGCTCCAATTTATCCCAGGCTTCACCTGTGGTAGCTGAAGTTATCAAACCGGCTGCTTGGTTTATTGGGCAAGATGAAGCGCAAAAATGGCAATTACAAGATGGTGATGTTTTAACCATTAGCCAGCATGAACATCACATCAGTTTGCCTGTAAAAATTGTACCATATTTGGCAGAAGACAGCATTGGTTATCCTGTTGGATTAGTGCCTTTAGTATGCTATTTACCTGCTTGTGTTAAAAAAGGTGGTGATAAAATATACACGCCGATTTACAAAAAACAGCTAGTAAACGCAACAAGCAAACCAGTTTCAAGTTTGGCAACATTTAATACCAACTTGGTAAATCAAAGTGCTACCAAGACAAATAATAATTTGATACAGGAGCGTATCTAATGAGTCAGATTCAAAGCATTCCTGATGTACCAAATTTTTTGGTCAATAGTTTAAGTTTTGATACTTGGTCAGTAATGTTTATGGTAGCCCAAGCCCTGATTATTTTTTTAGGATTGGTTATTACCGCTGCTTTAATGATTGTTTATGAAAGAAGAATGTTGGCATTGTGGCAAGACCGCTATGGTCCAAACCGTGTTGGCTGGCAAGGTTCATTGCAACTTGTAGCAGATATGCTAAAAATCTTTTTTAAAGAAGACTGGACGCCTAAATTTGCTGATAAATTTATGTTTACACTCGCTCCTGCCATTGCAATGTTTACCGCTTTGGCAAGTTTTGCAATCATTCCACTAAGTCCAACTTTAGGGGCAAGTAACTGGCATATTGGTATTTTATTCTTTTTTGCAATGGCAGGGTTGGCAGTGTATGCGGTGATGTTTGGTGGTTGGGCTTCAGCAAATAAATTTAGTCTTTTAGGTGGACTGCGTTCAGCTGCCCAAACCATCAGTTACGAAGTTTTTTTGGGACTATCCTTAATGGGCGTCGTAGCAATGGCAGGCTCATTTAACCTAAGAGATATTGTACTTGCGCAGACAGGAATTTGGAATGTTATCCCACAATTTTTGGGATTTTTGTGTTTTGTAGTGGCAGGCGTTGCTGTAACTCATAGACATCCTTTTGACCAGCCAGAAGCCGAACAAGAACTTGCTGAAGGCTATCATGTGGAGTATTCTGGCATGAAGTTTGGTATGTTTTTTATTGGTGAATATGTCAATGTGGTCGTCATTTCAGCATTGATGACTTGTTTGTTTTTTGGGGGCTGGCTTGCTCCATTTAATCTTGATATTCCTTTTATCCCACCTGTATTTTGGTTTTTAATTAAAACGCTCTTTTTTATGACCATGTTTATTTTGGCAAGGGGTTCACTGATGCGCCCACGTTATGACCAAGTTATGAATTTTGGTTGGAAAGTATGCTTGCCTGTTACGCTTGTTAATCTGATTGTAACAGCAGGCGTGATATTGGCAGTGCAAGGGGGATAAGATGATTGCAACCTTAAAAAATACCGCGTTAGGAATTTTTACCATTATGCGTTCTATGTGGATGGTAAATAGCCATGCCACCAGAAAAAGAGATACGATTTTATATCCTGAAACTCCCGTGCCTGTTCCGCCACGTTTTCGTGGTCGTATTGTATTGACTCGCGACCCTGATGGTAATGAACGCTGTGTGGCGTGTAATCTTTGTGCGGTGGCGTGTCCAGTAGGCTGCATTAGTCTGCAAAAAGCAGAGCGAGAAGATGGTCGCTGGTATCCTGAATTTTTTCAGATTAATTTTTCTCGCTGTGTGTTTTGTGGTATGTGTGAAGAAGCTTGTCCAACTACTGCCATTCAGCTGACGCCAGATTTTGAGTTGGGTGAATATCGCCGTCAAGATTTGGTATATGACAAAGAGCATCTGCTTATTAGTGGTACGGGTAAATATCCAGAATATAATTATTATCGGATAACGGGCATGGCAACTAAAGACAAACCTAAAGGCTCACATCAAAATGAAAGTGCACCGATTGATATTCGGAGTTTATTGCCATGATGGAATTAAATATTGCTAATTTGGGTTTTTATGCATTGGCACTAGTTGCCGTTGTTGCTAGTTTTAGGGTGATTATCCATACCAATCCTGTGCATGCTATTTTATCCATGATTGTATCTTTACTGGCAGTAGCAGGAATCTTCTTTTATTTGGGTGCACCTTTTGCTGGTGTTTTGGAAATTATTGTTTACGCCGGAGCAATTTTGGTGCTGTTTGTATTTGTCATCATGATGCTTAATCTTGGCAGTCAAAATCATCAAACTGAAAAACAATGGATGTCATCTAGTGCTTGGGCAATGCCGACGTGTTTAATGATTGTGATTGCTAGTGTTATGATTGGGATGATTGGCGGCTCAGCAGAAGGACTTGGACAAATTAATTCAGAGGTTGTTGATGCTAAGGCGGTTGGTATTCATTTATTTACTCAATACGTTTTATTGGTAGAAGTGGCAGCATTTTTATTGTTAGGAGCTTTGGTGGCAGCATATCATTTGGGCAAAAAAGCCTTGGATGATGAAAATATCAGCCATTTTCAAAATCAATCCATAACAACCAATCAGGGAGAAGATGTATGATACTGGCAATACAAACTTTATCGGCAATCCCAGTTTCTACAGTGCCTGTATCCCATGCGCTAATTGTATCTGCGATTTTGTTTGTCATAGGATTGGCAGGCGTGATGGCAAGACGTAATGTTTTATTTATGTTGATGAGTCTTGAAATCATGATGAATGCTGCTGCTCTTGCTTTTGTAGTGGGCGGTAATGCTTGGGGTAATCCTGACGGTCAAGTCATGTTTATTTTTGTGCTGACATTGGCGGCGGCTGAGGCGGCGATTGGGCTTGCAATTTTGTTGCAAATTTACCATCGTTTTAAAAGTCTTGACGTCAATCTGCTCGGTCAATTAAAGGGGTAATGTATGTTGGCACTGACTTTTATCTTTCCTGTGATTGGTTTTTTGCTCCTTGCTATTGGTCGCGACCGTTTAAGTGAAAAGGTAGCAACTTTTATTGGTGTGGGCAGTGTTGGGCTTTCAGCTATTTTTGCAAGCATTAGTATCTTAGGATTTATAAACGCCAATCAAAATCCCAGCACGCAAATTTTATGGACGTGGTTACAAGTGGGTGAGTTTGCACCTAAATTCGCTTTGTATTTGGATGGTTTATCCGCAACTTTGCTTGGTGTGGTAACTGGTGTTGGTTTTTTAATCCATGTATTTGCATCTTGGTATATGAAGGGTGAAGATGGATTTGCACGCTTTTTTAGTTATTTAAATTTATTTGTTGCCAGTATGCTCCTGCTTATTTTGGCAGATAATTTACTTTTGCTTTATTTAGGCTGGGAAGGCGTGGGCATCTGCTCATATCTTTTGATTGGTTTTTATTATCATAATCGTGATAATGGTAAAGCGGCAATTAAAGCGTTTACCGTAACTCGTATTGGTGATGTATTTTTGG
>CAKAQU010000159.1 GCA_916720335.1 uncultured Moraxella sp.
TTTAGTTTTGCCAGTACCAGCAGGTAGGTTGGTTGCGCCACGAACTACTTGATCAGATTTTCGTGGGTCAACGCCTAGATTGATTGCAATATCAATAGACTCTTTGAATTTTGCTGGTGGTAATTCATTTAAGATTGCCACAGCTTCTTCAATGGTGTATAGTTTGGTATTATCAATTTTTTCATTGATAAGTTTTTGACGCTTAGTTAGCTTAGCCATTATACACCCTCCACATTTAGACCCATTGAGCGAGCAGTACCTGCAATGGTACGAACTGCTGACTCAAGATCGGCAGCGGTCAAGTCTGCTTCCTTGGTTTTTACGATTTCTTCTAATTGAGCACGCGTTACTGTACCAACTTTAGTTTTATTAGGCACAGCAGAACCTTTGGCAACGCCAGCGGCTTTACGCAGTAATACAGCTGCTGGTGGTGATTTCATGACAAATGTAAATGATTTGTCATTAAATACTGTAATTACCACAGGCACAGGCAATCCTGGCTCCATGTTTGAAGAAGCGGCGTTAAACTCTTTACAGAACGCCATGATGTTCACGCCTTTTTGACCCAATGCAGGACCAATTGGTGGTGAAGGGTTTGCTTTGCCAGCAGGCACTTGTAGTTTGATGTAGCCATCAATCTTTTTTGCCATGAGAAAGTTCTCCAGTTATGGGTAAAACGCTAAAAATTTAGCTCCCCGATGATAATAAAACCCAATTCTTACTTGGGGAGGCGAGCATTATACAGCCATTATAAAATTTTTTCAACTTTAGTAAATTCAAGTTCTACTTCCGTTGGACGGCTAAACACACTCACCGTTAAGAACAATTTTGATTTATCATAGTCCACTTTTTTAACTTGACCTTTAAAATCAGTAAATGGACCATCAATAATCAATACTTCTTCACCTGGTTCAAAAATAGTTTTTGGACGTGGGGCTTCAGAAGCTTTATTGATGCGATTTAAAATACGGTCAGCCTCAGCTTGGGTAATTGCCGCAGGGTGTTCAGGGGTGCCACCAATAAATCCAGTGATGTTTGGACAGCTTTTAACAATATGCCAAGTGTCTTCACGCATTTCCATATTAATCAGTACATATCCTGGAAATAATTTGTGCTCAACTGTGCGTTTTTTACCATCACGAATTTCAATCACTTCTTCTGTTGGCACCAATACATCACCAAAATATTCAGTCAATTCACTACGTTTGATTCGCTCTATTAATGCTCTTTGCACTTGTTTTTCATACCCTGAAAATGCTTGAATGATATACCAACGCATAATACACCTAAATTATCTTATATTTTAATATGCAAAATCACACATAAAACAAGCTCATGCGTGATTCTAATCTGGAAGGATTGTATCCACCAACAAAATCGGGTTCCACCATTTTTAAATGGCAAAACTGAAACTGCTAAGGAAGATTTGACAAAACAAATTAATTTAAAATCAAACCAAATAACTGATTAAATAAAGTATCAATCAGCCAAATAAAAATCCCAACAATCACCATTACCACAATCACTTGCCAAGTGTAACGAATGGTTTCATCTTTGCCAGGCCAAGTGACACGTCTTAATTCAATGCCTGCATCTTTTAATAACACTCTGAACGCCCTACCTTGATGAGTAAAGGCCAAACAAACCCCAGCAAGCACAACCAACAGCAAAGTAATGGCGATTTGTGTCCAAGGATTGCTAGCAGGAAGCCAGTACTTAGGTAGGTATTGCGAAATCAATGTTGAACTAATCAATGCTAATATAGCAATCAACCATAAAATCATATCTTTGATTGAGCGTGTTTTAGCAACTTCAACAACATTTTCTTCAGACACAACAACAGCTTTGCGTTTATTTAGCAAATCTTGGGCAAGTGCTTTTGCATCGGCAAGTTTATTTTCTAAATTGTCTTTATTATCACTCATGCAGAAATCTGCCTTGAATTGGCTAACTTTGGAGAAATACAGGAAAATTTTGAAGAAAAGATGGCAGGCGACGAGGGACTCGAACCCCCAACCCTCGGATTTGGAGTCCGATGCTCTACCAATTGAGCCAGTCGCCTAGGGTGTTAAGGACTGTTATTATAACAATGATTTTTAATTTTGCAAGTATTTTTTATAAAATTATTTTGTTTTTGGCTTATAAGAGCCTAAATAAATTGCCAACATAACTAAAAAGACGCCCAACCACTGCATTAAATTAATTGGTTTGGCAAGCCAAAAATAATCAATGAGTAATGCCGCGACAGGTTCACTTAACAATAAAAGCCCAGTTAAGGTTAAGGCAATCTTGGGGATACTATAAGCTATCAATCCCCAAGCAACACATTGCATCAGTGTGCCATAAATTACAATCCAAAAAATATCGTACACATCCACTGGAATTATTTTACCAGAATCCACAATCAGCATAATTGGAAAAAGTGCAGTTGCACCACTAATGCCAATCACGCCCATCATCGGAAAAAGTGGTATGCTTGCCATCTCGTGAGCACGGCGGATAAATACCATAGAAACCGCCAAACACAGCCCTGATAAAATACCCCAGATAAAGCCCCATAATGCGCTTTGATTGTGTTTAAATTCTGGACTTGCTATTAAAGCAACACCAACAGATGCCAAAATCAAACCTAGAATCTGTATGTTAGTTTGGCGCTCTTTAAACCACCAAAAACCAATAAATGCCAAAAAGAAAATTTGTAGGCTATTTAGTAAGGTTGAAATTCCAGGTCCTACAGCGTAAATGCTTTCGTGCCAAAGCGCTAAGTCCAAACCCAGCACCGCACCCGCTAATATTGCAAATTTTAAAGCATGGTGGTTTTTAGGAAATGATTGTTTAAATATAAAAGATAGTAAAAGAAAAATGGGAGCAGACACCAAAAGTCGCCAAAATGCCATGGCAAAGCCGCCTAAATTTTCAACATGAGCAACAATCAAACTGCCCATACCAAAAAGTACACAGCCAAACACCAAACCTATCATAGAAAACCAATGTTCTGATTTGTTTGCCATTTTTAGCATATAACAATCCCTGTCTTTATCTTACTATTTTTTGTTTACCACCTAAAGTCGTTGATTGTCATTTAATATTGTCAAAAATTGTGTTTCATCAATGATTTTTACATTCAATGCTTGAGCCTTGTCCAGTTTACTGCCTGCTTTTTCGCCGGCTAATAAAGCGGTAGTTTTTGCTGAAATACTTCCTGAAACTTTTGCCCCTAATGCTTGCAAATGCGCTTTAGCTTCATCGCGTCCCATCTGTGATAATGTGCCAGTAACAACCCAAGTTTGACCATTTAAGGGTAAATCTTGGATGGTTTTATTCACTATTTGCCAACAAACCCCCAAGGCAAGCAGCTCATTTATCACTTCCATATTATGAGAAGCACGGAAAAAATCATAAATATTATGCGCGGTAATTTCACCAATATCCACCACATTTAATAATGCCT
>CAKAQU010000160.1 GCA_916720335.1 uncultured Moraxella sp.
TGCGGTGCGTTCATCGGCGACAGCTGAAGATTTGCCCGATGCATCTTTTGCAGGCCAACAAGAAACTTTTTTAAATATTCGCGGCATTGACAACGTACTTGTCGCCATCAAGGAAGTATTTGCTAGCCTTTATAATGACCGTGCAATTGCGTATCGGGTGCATAAAGGTTTTGAGCATCAAGGCGTGGCGTTGTCAGCAGGTGTTCAGCGTATGGTTCGCTCTGAAACTGGAACATCAGGGGTGATGTTTAGCATTGATACCGAAAGTGGTTTTGATGAGGTGGTTTTTGTTACAGCAAGTTATGGTTTGGGCGAAATGGTGGTTCAAGGGGCTGTAAACCCTGATGAGTTTTATGTTTCAAAAATTTTATTGGAGCAAAATCGCCCCGCAGTGATTCGTCGCAACCTAGGTTCTAAAGAGCGTAAAATGGTTTATGGTGATGAAGGCAGTACTGCTAAATCCACCAAAATTGTTGAGGTAGAAAAAGCAGACCGCAGTCAATTTGCATTAAGCGATGATGAATTGTGTGTTCTTGCCAAACAAGCCATGATTATTGAAAAGCACTATGGCTGCCCAATGGATGTGGAATGGGCAAAAGATGGCGATTCGGGTGAAATTTTCATTGTTCAAGCTCGACCCGAAACAGTAAAATCTCGCCAAGACAAAGGCAAAATGGAACGCTATTTAATTAATTCTAAGGGTGCAAAAGTATTAACTGAAGGACGTTCCATCGGTCAGCGTGTTGGCAGTGGCAAAGTTCGCATCGTCCATAATTTAGCCGAAATGAGTAAAGTGGAAGACGGCGATATTTTGGTTTCGGATATGACCGACCCAGATTGGGAACCTGTAATGAAACGCGCCAGTGCCATTATTACCAATCGCGGTGGACGAACTTGTCATGCGGCAATTATTGCTCGTGAGCTTGGCGTGCCTGCAATTGTTGGTTGTGGTAATGCAACAGAGACTTTAACTGAAGGGCAAGAAGTAACAGCCTCTTGTGCTGAAGGTGATACAGGGTTTGTGTATGAAGGGCTGATAGATTTTGAAATGCAGTCTAATACCATTGATGCTATGCCAGAACTGGCCTTTAAGGTTATGATGAACGTAGGCAACCCTGACAGAGCGTTTGATTTTGCACAGATTCCTAATGAAGGCGTTGGTCTTGCTCGACTTGAGTTTATTATTAACCGTATGATTGGCGTGCATCCAAAAGCCTTGTTAAATATGGACAGTCTACCCCAAGAAGTGGTTTTAGCAATCAATGAACGCATTGCTGGCTACCCATCACCTGTAGATTTTTACATCAATAAATTAATTGAAGGCATTGCAACACTGGGTGTGGCGTTTCGTGATAAACCTGTAATTGTGCGTATGAGTGATTTTAAATCCAATGAATATGCTAATTTAATTGGTGGTAAATTGTATGAACCATCAGAAGAAAACCCCATGTTGGGTTTTCGTGGAGCCAGCCGCTACGTGTCAGAAAATTTTGCTGACTGTTTTGAGCTTGAATGTCGCGCTTTAAAATACGTACGCGATGAAATGGGTTTAACCAATATCAAAATTATGATTCCATTTGTGCGTACTACCAAAGGTGCTAAAGCAGTCATTGAACTTTTGGAAAAACACGGACTAAAACGTGGTGAAAATGGATTGGAAATCATCATGATGTGTGAGTTGCCAACTAACGCCTTACTTGCCGATGAATTTTTAGAATATTTTGATGGTTTTTCCATTGGTTCAAATGACCTAACCCAACTAACTTTAGGACTTGACCGTGATAGCGGCATTGTGTCACATCTGTTTGATGAACGTGATTTAGCGGTGAAAAAACTATTATCCATGGCGATTGAAGCGTGTAAAAAACAAGGCAAATACGTTGGTATCTGCGGTCAAGGACCTTCTGACCATCCAGATTTAGCAAAATGGTTAATGGAGCAAGGCATCAGTTCAGTATCATTAAACCCTGATACAGTGCTTGATACTTGGTTGTTTTTAGCCAAATAGTTGGTTCTTTTAGAAACGTATGAAAAAGGTGGCTTTGATTTGTTTTTTGGCAATCTGTGGTTCTAATGCTTTTGCTGATTTTCAATCGCCTAATGGTAATGTCATCTGTGGTGATATTGGTGGTATGTTAATGTGCCATTTGCATAAACAAGACAATAAAAAACCCGCTCTTCCTAAACCAAAAGACTGTGATGGTGATTGGGGTGATATGTTTTCTTTGGAGGCTCGTGGTAAGGCAAAAATAGAGTGTAGTTTTGACTATCCTTTTCAGACACAAGGTGTAAAAACCTTGTCTTATGGCAGCTCAATAAAAGGCAGTGGATGGCAGTGCATGAGTGAAAAAACAGGCATGACATGTAAAAACAGCCAAGGTCATGGGTTTACACTAAATCGCAAAAAACAAACTCTATTTTGATTCATCATGCATCAAAAAGACAGCTGTAATTAGCTGTCTTTTTTGTTGGCCTATTTTATAATAGGTGTTTTAATTGATAAAGAGACAATATGAAAAGTCATTATTTTAAGCGCTTATTTAATCCATACGCTTTACATGCTCCAAGGGGATTTATGCCAATTGATAACACACCCATATATTTAGAAATTGGTGCAGGCAAAGGCAAACATGCGCTGTTATTTGCCAATCAAAATCCGCAGCAAACTTTATACGCTATTGAACGAACGGCAGAAAAATTTCATGCTTTTGATAAACTTGCCAAACAAGCTAAATACAATAATCTTATTCCCATCCACGCTGATGCAATTTCATGGGTGGTTTATGGTGTTTTTCCTCAACAAATTAAACAATGTTTTATTTTATATCCCAATCCAGAACCACATAATAAAAATCAGCGTTTTTTAAATATGCCATTTTTTGAATTTTTATTATCACGTTTAACAGACAATGGGCAAATTATTTTGGCAAGCAATATAACTGAATATATCAATGAAGCAGAACAATTATTAAAAGAAACATGGTGTTTGAATTATCAAAAAATAAACATTCCAAAAGATTCCAAACGAACGCATTTTGAAATAAAATATTTGCAAAGAGGTGAGATGTGTCAAGAATTAATCATCACTAAACCTGCGCATTACCAAACTCGTTTTGATAAGATATTGCCACTTGGACTAAATAATGAATAATTCTCAAAATACAAAACAAAATTTCACTCAAAAAACCGTTGCAATTATTGGGGCAGGTGCAGGCGGTTTGATGGCGGCAGATTTTTTGGCTGAGTATAATGTCAATGTGGAAGTTTATGAGCAAATGCCAAGCGCAGGGCGAAAGATTTTATGGGCAGGCAAAACAGGTTTAAACATTACCCATAGTGAACCAATGACCGAGTTTGTCCGTCGTTATACACCAAAAGATTGGCTAACGC
>CAKAQU010000161.1 GCA_916720335.1 uncultured Moraxella sp.
GTAGGTTTTCAACCAATTGAAAATCGTAAGCATAGCCAATTTTTAAAACATTTGGATTTTTTGCAAATGTTCTATCATAAAATCCGCCACCCATCCCAATGCGATTGCCTTTTTTATCTACTAAAACCAAAGGACAGATAATTGCATCCAGTTTATTTGCGCTAATTTGTGGGTAGGTTAATGGTTCATACATGCCAAAACGATGTTTTTTTAACGGAGTTTTAGGATGTAAAAAAGGCGCAAATAATAAGGGTTTATTTTTTTTGGTAATCGGCAAATAAATTGAAAATTGATGGTTTTGAAAAAATTTGATGATTAACGAGGTTGAAATTTCACCAAAACCATCTAAAAATAGGGCAATTTTAGCGTTTTTAGGCAATAAAGATAATAACTTGGGTAAAAATAAACTGGCTTTAAAAGCTGCAAGATTTCTTTGTTTTTTAGTTAAGGTTTTTCTTTTTTGAATCATAGTTTTACGTAGTACATTGTTATTCATAACTTTCCTTAATAAATATGGTGAAAATTTAAATCATCATCGCATCTTATTTTAATTTTAGTTTAAACTTCTTATCATATCTTGAACTTATGGGTTATTTTAGCGATAATGACCAATCAATTTTATAAAAATTTATCATTATGGATAATAGTATTACTGATAAGTCCGTCAAAATATCGCAACCTCCCCAAAAAACTCGCCGTAAATCAAGACGTTCTCAAGATGAGATTATGGCAGCAGCATTTTTAAAAGCCACATTTAGCCCTGTTAAAAAAATTATCATGGTTACTTGGCTTTTGGATATGTTAAGTGTTATGGTGCTGGTTGGTCAAGTGTGTGTTTTGGTCTGGATTTTTAACGGCTGGCTAATGCAATTTTTGGGTCAACCAGCTGGTGAATTGACTAATTTTTGGCAAAATCTAATACTACTGGCAATTTGTATGTTGATTCGAATTGTCTTAGGTTATGTTCGTGATTATTTATTAAGCAATATTGGACTTAAAATTGCCAGTCAAACACGCTTAAAATTATTAAATAAACTGACAACTTTAGGACTGGCGCGCCGTTATTTTGGTTCTGATGGCGTCTTGGCAAGCAAAATCATAGATGAACCGGACCATCTTTTAGGGTATGCTCGGTTTGAAGTGCAAAAAATGACCTCTGTGTCTACGCCGCTGTTATTGGCAGGTTGTATTGCTTTTTATAGTAAAACAGCCGCATTGATTTTGCTGGCAACTGCGCCGTTTATCCCGATTTTAATGGCGATTATCGGCATTGCAACTGCTAGAAAAAGCCGTGAACAAATGGACGCATTAGCACAACTTGGCGGTCGTTTTTTAGATTGGATACGTGGTGCTAATACATTAACTCGGCTTGGAGCAACCGATATTGCCAGTGCTGATATTGCCAAAAGTAGTGAAAATTATCGCTATCGTACCATGCAGGTATTAAAAATTGCTTTTTTAAATAGCACGGCACTGGAGATGATTTCAGCGGTATCCATTGCACTGGTTGCAGTGTATTTGGGTTTTGGACTCTTAGGAAAGTTGCCATGGTCAGAAGGAGTAATTTTAACCAATTATCAAACTGCTTTATTTATTTTATTGTTGGTGCCTGAATTTTATGCACCACTTCGACGACTAGGGGCGGAGTATCACGTCAAAGGTCAGGCAGTGAGCTGTGCCAAAGCAATTGCTCCAATTTTAAATTTTAAACAAAAAAAGCAAGGAACAAAGATACTGACTTTAAAAAACCCTGTTGGTTTTGAACTTAAAAATTTAACGGTTTTTGGTGATGATGGCAGATTACGGCTATCACCAGCTAATGCTATTTTTCAATCCGGAAAACGTACCGCCATCATCGGAAAAAGTGGTCTTGGTAAATCTACAATTTTGCAAGTTTTATTGGGGTTTGGCGATTATGAAGGTGACGTGATATTGACCGATGAAAAACAGTCTATTAATTACCAAGAGCTGGATTTAATTCATTTACGTCAAAATTTTGGCTATTTGTCACAAAGCGCTTATTTATTATCTTTAACCGTTGCTGAAAATTTAAAACTAGCAAAATCAGACGCTAGTGATGATGAAATGATTGCTGCCTTAAAAAATGTTCAACTTTGGCAAATCATTGAAAAATTACCTGATGGCATTCACACCAAGCTAACAGAACGTGGTGGCGGTTTATCAGGCGGTCAAGGTCAGCGTTTAGCAATTGCACAACTATTATTACAAGATGCTAATATTTGGTTTCTTGATGAACCTACCGAGCATTTGGATACAAAAACCGCAAAAAATATCAAGAATTTATTATTGGAATTAAGTCAAAATAAGACGGTAATTTGGGTGACACATGATACTGATTTTACAGGATTTGATGCAATTTATGACTTAGAAAACAATAGTAAAGATAAGGGATTGGCATGAAAGATACAAAATTTCGTTTAAGACAGCTTATTTATCCCCAAAAATTTTTATGGGCAGTGGCATGGCTTTTTGGGCTAATTACTGTGATTTCATCGCTTGGGCTGGTGATGGTGTCAGGTTGGTTTGTAAGTATGGCTGCCGCTTGCGGGCTTTTGGGGGTGGTTTTGCTGTATGCATTGCCATCACTACTAATTCGTATTTTTGCGTTATGCCGAACATTGGCGCGTTATGGTGATTTGATGGTATCGCACCACGCTGTTTTTGCTCTATTAAGAGATTTGCGTGTAAAATTTTTTCGCCAGTGGGTAGGTCTACCTATTATTAATCGCATTAAAAATGACCAAACCAGCTCACAAAAAATGTACCGTTTGGTAAAAAATATTGACACCTTAAATGAATTTACATTGCGTTTGATTTCACCAAGCATCATTGCGCTGGTAAGTGTATTATTGATGGCAATAACCATGGTGATTTTGCTGCCAAAGGCAATGATTTCAGCACTTTGTTTGC
Organism: uncultured Moraxella sp.; assembly: GCA_916720335.1. GTDB lineage: Bacteria > Pseudomonadota > Gammaproteobacteria > Pseudomonadales > Moraxellaceae > Moraxella. The sequence continues at coordinate 2,932 of CAKAQU010000161.1, forward strand.
TTTTGGCGCTTTGTTTTGCTTTTGTGGCATTAAAAATGGGGGTGTCTTTTGCTTTTGATGAAGATGCTCTAAATCAAAAAAGAAAAAGTCTGTTACTGGATACGTTACCCGCTTTGACTTCGCTATTGATTTTTGGGCGTTGGCAGGATACGATTTCACAAATTAATCAATTAGATGATAAACATCAAACACTAACTCAAAAAGCCCATCAATTAAGACGTAATGCAGGATTTTTGGTGCAAGTATGCATTCTATTTTCGGTATTGTCTTTATTGATTGCTGCAAATGGATTGTTTACTGACCCAACCTTGACCAGTCAAACCCCAAACATTAATCAACTTTTACAAATAAATGGCAATCAAATTGACCATACTCAAATGTCCAAGATAACCCCAGCATTACTATTGGCATTAGTCTTTGGTATCTTTGGTCTG
>CAKAQU010000162.1 GCA_916720335.1 uncultured Moraxella sp.
AAGGAATGCTAACGTTTTTTCGGTGATGATTTAAAATCTGGTAAAAATCATCTATGTTGGAAAAACCAAGCGTATTAGCAATGGCTAAACGTTCTGTGTCGTCTTTGGGCAATCTTTGACTTTGTTCATCATGACGAGCCTGAATGGCATGCTCTAAACGGCGCAAAAAACGATAAGCCTTTGATAAATTTTGATATTCTTTATCATTAAAATAATCAAAATGATGCAGTTGATACAAAAAATCCAAACACGCTCTATTTTGACCAATACTGGCATGATGACCACCATAAATAAGCGCAAATGCCTGCACAATAAATTCAATATCACGAATGCCACCCATGCCTAATTTAATATTATCCAAATCTTGGCGCTGGGCTTGCTGATTCATAATCAACGTTTTCATTTCACGTAAAGCACTAAAGGCGGTATAATCAACGTAATAACGATAAACAAAGGTTTTTCTAATTTGTGAAAACGTTTCATAAAATTCATCACCGACCCAATTCACCAGTCGTGCTTTTAGCCAAGCAAAACGTTCCCAAGTGCGTCCGTGCTGACTAAAATATTTTTGCAAAGCTGGCAGTGTCATCACCAAGGGGCTGCCATCACCCCAAGGACGTAAACGCATATCCACGCGAAAAACAAAGCCAAATTCACTTACTTCACTTAGTAAACGAATCATGCCACGCCCAAGATTTATCATAAATTTTTGATTATCAATAATTTTTTTGCCATTTGTTTCACCATCTGCTAAATGTAAAAAAATCAAATCAATATCACTGGATAAATTCAGCTCCATCGCTCCAAGTTTTCCCATGGCAACAACAGCAAATTCATCGTTTAAGGTTTTGCCATTTTTTTTGATGACAGGCTCGCCATATCGTTTGCATAATGTATGATAAGTATAATCTTTACAAAATTTAATACACGAATTGGCAAAAGCTGACAACTCAAAGGTCAGCTGTTCAAGACAAATCATCTCCAAAGCATCTTGCCAAATCCATTTCAACATAAAATAAGTTCTTTTTTGTCTTAGGTATTTGGCTATATCCGCTTCAGAATTGTCAAATAAATTTTCATGATCGGTTAAATTTTGACCTTGCCAAAGTATTGAATCAAAATCAGATTGACTCAGTGGTCTGGATAAGGAAAATTCGCTTAAAAAATCACAAGCAGCAGCTGGATTTTTATCAAAAATTGATTTGGCAAATGGACTGGCAAGGGCTAATTTTTCCAGCTGTTTGGGTGTGGCGGAAAATAAATTGGGCATACAGACCCCTAAAATGATGGATGGTTTTTAGCTTATTTTAAGCTATAATAGACCAATATTATAGGTTTTGTTTTGTTTATGAAAAAATATTTACTGCTTATCACAAAAAGCCCTCATCACCCAAATACTAAAAAAGCCTTAATATTTGCCAAACAACAATTAGCTCAAGGCACACCTGTTTTGGTATTTTTTTATGCTGATGGTGCGTATATTGCCAATCGCTTAATGTGGCAAACTGCGGATGTAGAAAACATCCAAACAGCGTGGATAGAGCTTGCCAAAAAATATGGTTTAAAACTGCCCGTTTGTGTTAGCACTGCTTTGGCTCGCGGCATTACGGATGCGCAAAACGCTCAAAGACATGGGCTTTTAGGGGATAATTTGCATCCTGATTTTGAACTTGTTGGCTTGGCGGATTTAGCCATGCAGCTTGACGATGATACTCAATTGCAACAATTTTAAAGATTTTTAATCCTTTGATTTAATGTGTATGAAAATTCTTATTACCATCAAAACCGATAGTGAATTACAAAGTTATGAAGCCACCGCACTGGCATTTTTATTGGCAAGTTTTAATCATGATGTTCAGCTTTATTTTGCCAATCACGTTTTTAATATATTAAATTATCCAAACAGTAGAATACATGGCATGATTCAATCTTTAGAGCTTTATGATATGCCAAAAGCATGGATACGCGATGACGATGCTGACAAATTATCTAAAAATCTTTTACCATTTTGTCACAGTGATTTTAATGCAGATTTATTAAAAGAAGATAACCAATCTTTTGATAGTTATTTAGTTTTTTAAGTTATAATTGTGAGTGATAATTTATTTAGATTAATCGGCAATATGGAAAATAATTTACAAAACCATGAGTTAAAAAACCTTTCACTGGATATTGCATTAGATAGCGATGGTCATTTGGTGGATTATACGCTTTGGAATGAACAGATTGCTCAAACATTGGCAAATACTTTGAATGTGGTTTTAACTCCAGTGCATTATCAGATTTTAAATCAAGTACGCAGTTTTTTTGTTCAGTACCATCACAGTCCTGCTACGCGACCTTTGATTAAATACTTAACGCAAACTCTACCTAGTGAAGAAATCAGTAATGCTAAACTGCAAGACCTCTTTAATACAGGACTGGTCGCTCGTCATGTAAATCGCATTGCAGGACTGCCAAAACCACCAAATTGTTTATAATGTTCAAACCATCATCAATAGACAAGGCAATTATAACTTATTGACTTTTGCTTTTTGGCAAATTTTACTGCAAAATCAATTGCGCAAAGTAAACTTGAACTGTTTGCCAAACCTGTTCCCGCCAAATCCAGTGCTGTGCCGTGGTCAACTGATGTACGAATGTAAGGCAAACCTAAAGTAACATTCACTGTGTCACCAAACCCATGTGATTTTAAGGGGGTAAGCCCTTGGTCGTGATACATGGCAATGATGACGTCCGTATTTTCTACATGTTGATGGGTAAACAGTGTATCAGCAGGCATTGCGAGCGAAATATCCATACCTTGATTTTGAAACGATTGCAACACTGGGTTGATAATTTCTTGTTCTTCTGTGCCTAAATGACCGTTTTCTCCTGCATGCGGGTTTAGTCCACAAACCTTAATTTTAGGATGAGTGATTCCATATTCAATCAATGACTGATGAGTGATTTGCACCGTTTTTTGTACCTCATCAGCGCTAATCGCACCAGCAACATCTCTAAGCGGTAAATGGGTTGTTACCAACGCCACCTTCATAGTTTGATTGGCAAGCATCATCACTACTTTGTTTAAACCTGACAGCTGCATAAAATATTCTGTATGCCCACTAAATAAACTGCCATCATCTAACGTTACACCCCCTTCTATCATCACTGACTTGGCGATTGGTGCAGTTACGATGGCAAAAATTTGCTGTTTTATCGCTAAATGGTGTGCTAAAAACAGCTGCTGCTCTACCATTTTGGCATTATTGGGATTAAGCACGCCTGCACATACTTTATCTAAACAAGGTGTATCAATCAACACGATGGGTTGAGTGATTTTGTCTTGCAAATCATACAATGCATCATCTACCAA
>CAKAQU010000163.1 GCA_916720335.1 uncultured Moraxella sp.
ATGTAATTTGGAGATGAATCATGAATATAAAACACAAAACTTTAGCAGTGATTGGCACAATTGGAATGGCGACAGCAGCACAAGGAGCGGGTCTTGATCGTTCAGGTCAAGATGTTACTGCTTTTTTACAAGATGGTACTTATGCTGAAGCAGTATATACATATATTGATGCCGATGTTTCAGGTTATGATAATGCAGCCAATGGCGGTATTAGTGCTGAAGATGGCTACGTACAAGGTAAAGCCACAGGCGATATTGCTGAAGCGTATGACTTTTTTCGTTTTGGGGTAAAAGCAGATATTAATGACCGCTACAGCGTGGGTGTGCTTTATGATGAACCATTTGGAGCGGCAATTCAGCATTTTGGCGATAGTAATTTTAATGCTCAAAACGCCAACGCTACCATTTCTGCGATGACCAATGGGCGAATTACTAGCCAAGCAGCACTGGCAAGAGCCGCGGCAGCAGGGCTGGTTACTGCAAGTAATGCTCAAACCATCGGTGCAGTTGCTAGGCTCAATGCCCAAAATGAAGGTCAAGGCACAAACGTGGAAATTCGCACGAATAATGCTACTTTATTGTTAGGTCGTAAATTTAACTTTGGTAAAAATCATTGGCAAGTTTATGGCGGTCCTTCAGCACAGCGTTTGACAGGTGAAGTGCATTTACGTGGTATCGCCTATAACAGAGCAACTGGTTATGATGCCAAAATTAGTCCTGACCACGGTTTGGGATTTTTGGCAGGCGTGATGTATGGTCGTCCTGAGATTGCCTTAAAAGCATCTTTGACGTACCGTTCACGGATTAAACATAAAAGTGATGTTATGGAAACCTTTCCAGCATTAGCCTTGGCAGGCGGCACTGCTTCTGTAACACAAGATTTTTCAGTATCATTCCCTGAATCGTATAATTTAGATTTTCAAACAGGCGTTAGCCCAACCATGCTTTTAACTGCTAAGGCGCGTTATGTACCATGGAGTAAGTTTACCATTGATCCTGCACTCTATAAAGCAACAACCCAGACATCAATTGTGGATTATAGTAAAGACCAATGGCAAGCCGAGATTGGATTGGGTAAAAAACTTAATGACAAAATCAGTGTGTCAGGTTCTATAGGTTATGATAGTGGTGCAGGTAACCCAGTGAGTACCTTAGGACCAATTAAAGGTTATTATAGTGTAGGGCTTGGAGCAAAATATAATTTGACACCTGAATGGTCTGTATCTTTGGGTGGTAAATATCTTAAATTTGGCGATGCTACTGCTCAATTACCGACCCGTCATGTGGTGGCAAAATTTTCCGATAATGATGGCTATATTGTTGGTTTAAAACTGGCTTATCAGAAAAAATAACCAAACTAAAAAGATTAAAAAAGAGAAAAAGCAGGCGAAAACCTGCTTTTCTTTTTTTTGTAAATTAGTTTGTTATTTGATAAACAAAGTAGACTTTGTTATGATACTAAGTAGCTATGTACCATCATGAAAAATAGGGGGTTTTATGCGATTTATTGCAAAAAGTATGTTAGGGATTTTTATGATAACATCACTGACTGCTTGTGTTTTTTCAGGTGGTTTGGAAAATAAAATCTCTCAATCCAAAAATAATCGTTTTACAGTCAATGAAAGCAAAACTGATAATATTGTTGCTGTAGGTAAACCTGCCAACATTATTACAACCCATCCTTATGCACTGGTTTTGGTGGGACAAAAATACAACTATTTAATTGAAGGTTTGGATGATGATGAGCAAAAATCCCGTGAAATTTTAACCATTTTTGAGCAATTACCCACAAAGTATTTAAGTATCAGTACTCAAACTTACCAAACTCAAAATACTGATTTTTTAATGGTAAGACCAACAGGCGGTCATTATTCTTGTATTTCAGAGTATGGATGTACACATATTACTTTAAGTTTTAAGAAACCTAAAAATCAGGTAAAAATCGCTGACGAAAATCAGCTGACTGCTTTGGGGTTTCGGTGTAATGAAATCACTGAAAATTTAAGCTGTTATCGCAGTATCAAAATGGCAGTTACACCCATCACCAAAGCAACCAATCAAAAAAATACTGCAGCAGCGTATCATTTTAAAAAACCCATCACGATAAAATTTTACGATTTTCATGCCAAAAAAGGTACGCTAAAGCGAGGTGTTTTGACAGCTTTGTTGCCATTGGCATTGGTGGTGGATGTAGTAACGTTTCCAATACAGGCTGAATTCAAAAAAGACCTTGTTTTTTAGTCACTACGCCCATTAAATCAACCTGTGTAAAAAAACACCGTCAATCAACGGTGTTTTTTACAAGTACAACAGCCAACATACTACTGAATGGGCTTTACAAAAATATCCCTGTCTTCAATTTTCCAAATATAAAAACCACCAGCATCTACAATATCAGCTTGTCTTGCAATTTGCAGGTTGTCGGGGTGTTTGCTTTTGAGTGCAGCCAGTCGTTTTTTAGCGCTAGCAGCATTGTCGCTTAATAGGTCGGTTTGAGCAAGACTTTGTTCAGCCTCTACATAACCCAGTGATGCTGCTTTTTCTAAATATTTTTGACCTTCTTTAAACCCGCCTGCTTCTGAAATCATCATGCCATATAAAAAATTGGCTTCAGGGTGATTTGGTTGTAATTTAATCGCTTTTGCCATATGATTATTAGCGCGCAAATTGTAAGCATCGCCAACGTTTAAATTTCTTGCCATACCATTAATTTTGGCAGCGCGCAGCAATACATCAAAGGATGCGTTTTTTGCACTGGCATAAGGTTCTAGCCAGTCTGATAAATGTTTAACATTTTCTGTGGTTAAATATTCAGCGGTGCGAGTGGGAAAGTTTGGTGGATAATGACGAGCATTGGGCGAAACGTCATCAATAAAATCATCAATCAATGTAACATCAATTTGTGTGTTGCCAGTTGTGTCAGCAGGAACTAATACTGTTTTGATAGTTTGAACGTGATTGGCACTAGCACTGATGGTCGGAACACCTGCGACGGTGGTATTTAATAGATTGGCGTTTTCGGCATTTTGCACGGTTTGAATGATTTCACCACGCATCGCAGGCGCTAGATTTTTATTGATACTAAGTTCAGCAAAACTTGGCGTCATCATACCCAATAGTAAACTAGCAAGCAAAAGTTTTTTCATCAAAATTTCCTTAAAATGAGGTTAAATTGGTAGTAAAAAATTGCCAAAATCATAACAAAATTATCTTAAACTTATGCTAAAGATTTTAGGACTTTTGGCGATATTTGTTACGTAAATGTAAATTTGGATAATTTATTTATGGCTTTATAATGGCATGGCATCATTATTGATTTGCATGCTGCCTTGATAGTAAGATAATTTTTTGTA
>CAKAQU010000164.1 GCA_916720335.1 uncultured Moraxella sp.
TCATTTACAGCATTGGCAGGAGCTACTCCAAATCCTGCATGTATCAGTGCTTTTAAATCAGGCAAATCATCGCCAATATAGGCACATTGGGTCATATCCAAACCCAAACGCTCTGCCAAGGTTTTTAGTTGCGTATATTTATCATCACGTCCTTGAATCACATAATCCACCCCAAGCTCTTTTGCTCGTCTATCCACCATGGGTGAATTTCTACCCGTAATAATTGCCAGTGATATACCATATTTTTTTAAAGAGACCAATCCAAAACCATCCTGTACAAAAAAGGCTTTGGTTTCCACTTCGTAGGAGTTGTATATAATTTTGCCATCAGACAAAACTCCATCAACATCCATTGCAAATAATTTAATTTTTTGAGCTTTACTGACTATTTCTTTATCAATATTTTCATTATGAGTGATGTTTTGCATTATTTAAAACCTTTTTAACTAACCCCTGCTTGAATGATATCATGAATCCCAATGACTCCCTGCAACTGACCATTTTCAAGCACTAAAAGCTGTCCAATGCTTTTTTGATTCATTAAAGTCAAAGCATCAGAAGCCCGAGTCTGAGCGGTGGTAAATTTTGGATTTTTGGTCATTAAATCGCCAATATTTGCTGATAACTCTACTTTTTGAGCGAGTTTTCGTCGTAAGTCGCCATCTGTAAAAATGCCTACGACAGTTTGCTTGTCATCCACCACAACCGCCAACCCTAAACGACCACTGGTCATGGTGAATAACGCATCATGCAAACTGCAATGTTCATTGACTACAGGTAAATCTTGTGTATGCATGATGTCTTGCACACGAGTTAAAAGCCGTCGACCCAAAGCGCCTGCTGGATGTGATAAGGCAAAATCAGCACTGGTAAAATTACGAGCATGTAACAGTGCCACCGCTAAAGCATCGCCCAAAGCCAATGTTGCTGTTGTGCTCGAAGTTGGCGCTAGTCCAAGTGGACAGGCTTCTTCGGATTTTCCAAGCGTCAAAGCGATATCCGCAGATTTTGGTAAAAACCCACGTTTATCACGGCTAATACTAATCAAGGGAATCTTAACCTGCTTGACAACAGGAATTAGTGTGCGAATTTCATCAGATTCGCCAGAATTTGAAATAGCGATCAAAACATCGCCTGCTACCAGCATCCCTAAATCGCCATGCCCTGCCTCGCCTGGATGCATAAAAAAAGCAGGCGTACCTGTAGATGCAAATGTTGCTGCAATTTTACGACCGATATGCCCTGATTTTCCCATACCAGTTACCACAACACGTCTTTGACACGCTAAAATAATTTGGCAAGCTTTAGCAAAATCTTCATTTAGTTCTGCCTTTAAAAGTTCTAAAGCCTCTTGTTCTGTAGTGATAGCAGTTTTGGCAATTTCAATAAAGTCAATGGGTTTATTATTCATTTTTAGTTATTTATCAAAAAGTTTGTTCTATAATATCATATTTCCTATAATTTGTTGTCATTTGCGCCAACAAATCTTTACTAACCAACAAAACAAAAAACCCATCAAAAAACTTGATGGGCGTATAAAATAGGTGATTAAATTAGTTAGAATCTTTGTCATCGCCACCAAATTTGTTGTCAAAATCTTTAACATCAAAGGCGCTATGGTCAAAGCCTTTAGAATCAAAACTGCGATTTTCAAATTTTTCAAAATTTTTACCATCAAAACCACGCTCTTCATAGCTTGCGCGGTCAAAACCGCCAGAACGATGGTCAAAACCTGAATTGATGCCACCTTGGGTATAACTGCGGTCAAAGCCACCCTGTCTTTCAAAACCAGTATTGGGCGTGCGAGTAAACCCACCAATTTGACGAGTGCCATTAAAGCCACTACGATCAAAACTGCCTTGAGTACCTAGACCGCTAGGATAACTTGGGCTGCTGGCTTGATAGCTTGAACTGGTCATCACACCTTGACCTGCTGGGTATGGTGTACTTGGCGTAGTTCCGTCTGTGCGTGGATTTCTAGTTGGCACAACGGTTGAAATTGCGTGCTTATAAACCATTTGGCTAACAGTATTTTTTAGCAAAACAACATATTGGTCAAATGATTCAATTTGACCCTGTAATTTAATGCCATTAACTAAAAAAATAGACACAGGAATGCGATCCTTACGCAAAGCATTTAAAAATGGGTCTTGTAAACTTTGCCCTTTTGACATCAGTATTCTCCCAGTTGATTATAAAAATAAATTAGAACAACCCAAACAATACAAACTTGGTGACTTTTAGCGACAAGGGGATAATAGGTAGTTTTCTACTTCTTTTATGTTATTAAATCTCACCATCACAGGCGACTTTTGTAAAAATAATTCCTGATGGGTATTTGTTATTGTTGGTATATGGGCAACTGTGTTAAGCTTAAAAAGTTGTCTTTGCCAAGTTGCTTGGCGTTTGGCCAGTTGCCTTGTAGCATATAATGCCTTATTTTTCATCTCTTGGCAAGCCAAATCATCGGTTTTTTGTTGGTGTTTTATCGGTTTTTTGGCATTATTGGTTAAGTTATGATAATTTTTTTTAATATTATCACTAAAATCTAACCAAACATCGGTTTGTTGCATCACAAAATGATTGGATAACGCCAAAAATTCCAAAACCTGACGATAACCCACACACCGCATCGATGGCATTTGTGGCGTTAAATCTGGATATTTAATCAGCAAATTTACAACTTCATCAACCAATCCCGCCTGCCACATCAAATCCAATCTCATTGCGATACGCTCATGCAACCAAGACCTATCAGGTTCAACTGACAATCCTAACCAAAATTGCGTTTTGTTGGTAGACAGTGCCTGTTTTGGTGTTTTTTGCCAAAAACTCATATTCTTACCAGTCTGAATCAGCACCTCAACAGCCCGAGTAATTCTTTGAGTATCCGTTATTTTTAGTTTTTGACAAATATCTGGATCATATTTTTGTAAATAAGTATACAAATCAGCAATACCTTTTGCCTCTTGCCACTCAAAAACCTGTTTACGAATGTTAGGGCAGCTATCAGGAACAGCAGACAACCCATCAAATAATGCCATAAAATACAACATGGTTCCGCCCACCAATAGAGGAATTTTTCCATTTTGATGTATTTTATCAATCAGTATTTTGACATCTTGAACAAAATTTGCCACACTATAATTTTGTGTTGGATTGATGATATTTACTAAATGATGTGGGTAACATTCTAATTCATAATGGCTTGGCTTGGCTGTACCAATATTCATATCTTGATATATCAAAGCGCTATCGACAGAAATCAGTTCAAAACGCCCTGTTTGATAAAGCTGACACGCCAAATCAGTTTTACCACTGGCTGTTGGCGACAAAAGACACAGCACCGTAT
>CAKAQU010000165.1 GCA_916720335.1 uncultured Moraxella sp.
TTTTTTCTTAATGAAAATTTGGTACAGCCCCCTGTTGAAACACCAAAAACTCAACCCAATCCTGTATCAAACAACATCGCACAAGAAAACGATGCATTTAATGAGGTTGATGAGTTTAGCCGCTTTTTAGATGAGCAAATCAATCAGGCATCTCCAAAAACCGAAGGCTCTTCCCATTCCAGCGCAACACGCACTGCAAGTAGTCCTGAGGATTTGCTTAAAAAAATGGAAGCACATGCCAAGCAAGGCACAAACGCCAAGCCAGTTTCTACAGATGCCAACATCAATTTAAGCAATGTCATCACACCAGCTGCTTTTGATGCACCTAAAAAAGATACATCACAAAAAGTATTTGCTCATGCCCCAACCACTCAGCAACTTGCTACTAAAAGGTCATTTTTTGGACAACTTATGTGGACAATTGGCTGCGTTATTTTATTAGGCTTATTGATAGTGCAATACACCCTATTTAATTTGGACACACTAATCAAAAATCCACAACACGCCAAACGAGTTGAAAGTTTTTGCAAAATTGCCAAATGTGTAACCCCTAGTGCCGATATCAGTAACATCAATGTACAGTCTTCATATAAAAATTATGCCGATGGTACAGATATTGTTATATTAATTACCAATCGCAATCAAAAAGAACAATTGTATCCTGATCTGTTAGTACGTTTAAAAAGTGCTGACGGTGCGGTTGTTGGTGATTTTATTGCCAGTCGGCGCGATTACCTGGCTGAATCGCAAAAAAGCATCTTGGGCAATCAGCAAAAACGCATCATGTTAACTGCTAAAACAGATAAAAAACCTGCTTTTGTTGAAGTAACTCCAATTTATTATCAAGATTTATAACCCCCAAAGCCGCTGCAAATTTACCCATCTATTTAGATAGGTTGGGGGTTTGCGCGTTAAATTTAACTTTTAGAAGGTCTTAATTATGACAACTGAAAATCTAAACTTAGAATCTACCTTGTCAGCACATATCACCGCCGTGGTAGAAAATCATTTAAGCAACCTAAATGGCAGGGAACCTAACAAACTGTATGAACTTTTTTTGGGTGAGTTTGAAAAACCATTTTTAACTGCAATTTTAAAACACACCAAAGGCAATCAGTCTAAAGCTGCCATCATGCTTGGTTTGAACCGTGGCACATTACGTACAAAACTAAAAAACTATGGTTTGTTGAAAAAATAAGCTCAATTTGCTTTAATTAATGCTTTATAAAACTTCCAATACTTGGTATCATTTGTGTCTGTAATAAAGTAGTCTTTAGACAGAATGACCATTGGGGGTTTTATGAGCAAGCGTTTTGCTTTATTAAGTGTTTCTGACAAAACTAATATTGTTGAATTTGCCAAAAATTTAACACAACTTGGCTTTGACATTTTATCGACAGGTGGCACATATCAGCTGCTAAAAGATAATCAAATTCTTGTCACCGAAGTTTCCGATTATACAAAATTTCCTGAGATGATGAATGGTCGGGTTAAAACCTTACATCCAAAAATCCATGGCGGCATTTTAGCCAGACGCGGCATTGATGATGCTGTGATGACAGAACATGCAATCAATGCCATTGATTTGGTTGTGGTTAATTTATATCCTTTTGCTCAAACCATTGCCAAGACTGATTGTACTTTACAAGATGCTATTGAAAACATCGATATTGGTGGACCAACCATGGTGCGTGCAGCTGCTAAAAACCATGCGCATGTTGGCATTGTGGTGAATGCTTGTGATTATGATTTGGTTATTGATGAATTAAAATCTCATGGCACTTTGTCTGATAGCACACGTTTTAATCTTGCCGTTAAAGCCTTTGAACATACAGCACAATACGATGGTATGATTGCTGGTTATTTAGGCGCTAGAGTTGGTAAAAAGGCTGGAGAAGCTGATAAATTTGCCCGTACATTCAATCTACAATTAGACAAGGTTCAAGATTTGCGCTATGGCGAAAATCCACACCAAGATGCCGCCTTTTATATTGATAAAAATACCAAAGAAGCATCCATTGCTACCGCCAAACAATTACAAGGCAAAGAATTATCCTATAACAATATTGCCGATACGGATGCGGCTTTGGAGTGCGTAAAATCCTTTGTTAAACCCGCTTGTGTCATTGTCAAACACGCCAACCCTTGCGGAGTTGCCGTTTCTCTTGATGGTATTTTAGACGCTTATAATTTGGCTTATGCTACCGACCCTGAATCCGCTTTTGGTGGCATCATCGCTTTTAACCGCCCACTCGATGTCAAAACCGCCCAAGCAATCATCCAGCGCCAATTTGTAGAAGTTATCATTGCCCCTAGCATTGATGATGGTGTCTTAGATGTTACTGCTGCCAAAAAAAATGTACGCGTTTTGGTTTGTGGTGAATTACCTGACGCTGATAAACGCACACCTCAATATGATTTTAAACGCGTTCATGGCGGACTTTTAGTGCAGGATCAAGATTTGGGAATGATTGATAAAAGCAGTTTAAAAGTTGTTACTCAAATCGCACCAACAGACAGTGAACTTGATGATTTGATTTTTGCTTGGAAAGTTGCCAAATACGTTAAATCCAATGCAATTATTTACGCTAAAAACCGACAAACCATTGGTGTAGGAGCAGGACAAATGAGTCGAGTTAATTCTGCTCGAATTGCCGCTATCAAAGCTGAACATGCTGGGCTTAGTGTTGAAGGGGCTGTCATGGCATCAGACGCATTTTTTCCATTCCGTGATGGCATTGATAACGCTGCCAAGGCGGGTGTAAAATGCATCATTCAGCCTGGTGGTTCTATGCGTGATGATGAAGTGATTGCTGCCGCTAATGAACATGGCATCGCTATGGTCTTTACAGGCATGAGACATTTTCGCCATTAAATCATATTTACCTAAATAAGTTTTACTGATTTAAATAAGCCCTAAAATCTAGGGCTTATTGTTTTAACTTAAATTGAACTTAAAATCAGATTTTCAGCTTTTTGTACTGCTGGACGTTGCGCGATTAATTGCGCCCAACGAACAATATTTTGATAATTATCTGTTTGCAAAAAGGTTTTAGCATCATAATCATCGCCAACATACAATTTACCTAAAACCAACCAACCATACCAAGGGTAAATTGCCATATCTGCAATGCTGTACTCTTGCGCCATATACTGATAATTTGCTAAATGTTTATCTAAAACATCCAGTTGGCGCTTAACCTCAAGCGCATAGCGATTGATGGGATACTCCATAGGACAAGGTGCGTAAGCATAAAAATGCCCAAAACCGCCTCCTAAAAACGGTGCTGAACCCATTTGCCACATCAGCCACGACAAAACTTTAGCATTTTCAACCGGGTCTTCAGGC
>CAKAQU010000166.1 GCA_916720335.1 uncultured Moraxella sp.
GAAAACGTACGTTCAATGGCATAAGACTCAATATCCATTACTTTTGTCGTCAAACCACCAATTGCTAACGTCTCAACGCGTTGGTCCACATTTTCAGAACGAGAAGCCGCCAGTAGCACACATACCAGACCATTTTGGGTTGATGGTCCTAATACTTCAAAATCCATATTAACTTCAGATAATGGATAAGGAATGTACTGTTCAGCGTCTAGACGAATTTGAGCTTCACGGTCAGCTTCGGATAAATCCGCTTCCATATCAATTACTTTGGTGATGACTGCCGAACCTGAAACCGCCGTTGCCGCTTCTTTACTACCGGCACCGCTTCTACGCACAACACGGGCAATCGCTTCACCAACTTCTTCAACATTGATGATATTTTTATCAACCACCCAACCTGGCTCAAGTGGTTCAACCCCATAAGACTTTAAATGAAGTCTGCCTTGCTGTCTTTGTAGTTCAACAAGTTTAACGGAAGTGGTGCTGACATCTAAACCGATAAGATGTCGCCCACCTTTGGTAGAAAATAGTCTCACAGACCTTATTCCTTATATTTTTAAATTACAGATATGATTACAATATGTAATAATTTAGTTAAAATAACTTTTATAAAAACACTTCGCGTTACAGTTATGATATATTTACAGCAAATTTTCGCTTCTATTTGCATAAATCTACATTTTTTGTAACGCAATCTTTACACAAAGAGTATAATACAACATTTAATAAGATTTTTAACTACCCCCAATTGCTATGTCTCAAACAAATTATGCCGTTCGTCTGATTTCTTGTCTTTTAAAGATAATTTTTGGAATTATTGCTTTATTTTTAATCATTACTATGGTGCTTCCAGTAGGTTTTTACGGTTTAGCAATGTATCTTGAACCAAGTTTACCGAATGTAAAAGAATTAAAAACCATGCAGTTACAAATGCCCTTACAAATTTATACAGCTGATAACAAATTAATTGGGCAATATGGCAATAAGTACTCTTTACCCATTACTCGCGAGGAATTACCCAAAAAACAAGTTCAAGCGTTTTTAGCCGCCGAAGATGATACGTTTTATGAACATACTGGCGTCAGCGTCAAAGGGTTAGGACGCGCCATTACTGAAGTCATTACTGATGATGAATCACAAACAGGTGGCTCAACCATCACCATGCAGGTCGCCAAAAACTATTTTTTAAGTTCTGAACGTACCCTGGAACGAAAAATCACCGAAATTTTTATTGCACGTAAAATTGAAAACAATTTAACCAAAGATGAAATTTTGACCTTATATGTCAATAAAATCTATCTTGGTGAAGGCGCTTACGGCATTCGGGCAGCAGCAAAACGGTATTTTAGTAAATCCCTTGAACATTTGACCTTGGCTGAGATGGCAATGCTAGCAGGACTGCCTAAAGCGCCATCAGCATTCAACCCCGTCAATAACCCCAAACGCGCCAAAGAAAGGCGAGACTGGATTATTGGGCGTATGTTAGATAAAGGCTACATCACTCAAGCTGAATATGACGTTGCAATAAACGCACCAATTGGATTGCATTTATACCGTGAAAAATTAGATTTAAACATGCCACATTTGGCAGAAATGGCAAGAAATTCACTGGTGGAAAAATACGGCGAACAGGTGATGGACAGCGGCTGGCGCGTACAATTAACTGTAGACAGTAAAGACCAAATTAACGCTGAAACCGCAGTAATTGCTGGCTTAAAAGGCTATGACCATGGTGGATATCGGGGCGTAGAAGCGCTATCTGGGGATTTAAAAAACTTTAAACCTTTTGATAATATGTTACCTGCTAAAATCACTCGAGTGCTTAGTGGCGGTATGTATGAGGCAGAACTGCAATCAGGCGAAAAAGTGCGAGTTTCGGGTCCAGGCACAGGTTGGGCGAAAAAGCATTTCGGTTATAACCGAGTTGATGGCAAAAAAGAAGAAACGCCACGTTCAATTTCCGTAGGCAACATCGTTCGCGTAATTGAAAACAATGGTAGCTGGCGCATTACACAACCCACTCGTATACAAGGAGCATTGGTTTCACTCAATCCTTCTAATGGTGCATTG
Source organism: uncultured Moraxella sp. (assembly GCA_916720335.1). Taxonomy (GTDB): domain Bacteria; phylum Pseudomonadota; class Gammaproteobacteria; order Pseudomonadales; family Moraxellaceae; genus Moraxella. The sequence goes on from CAKAQU010000166.1 coordinate 2,071, forward strand.
ATTGCAGCGGTGGGTGGTTTTAACTTTTACCACAGTAAATTTAACCGCGCTACGCAAGGTTATCGTCAGCCAGGTTCTATCATCAAACCTTTGATTTATGCTGCCGCTTTAGAAACTAAAAAATACACGCCAGACAGCATGATTTCAAACGCACCTTTACGAATTGGCAGCTGGCGACCTAAAAACGCAGGAGGTGGATTTGGTGGCGTGGTGTCAATGCGTAATGCGTTGGCATTTTCTAGAAACTTGCCTTCCATTCGCATCATGCAAGGCGTAGGTATTGAAAAAACGCATAATATGCTGTCGCAATTTGGCTTAGAAAAAAACCGTCTACCGCCAACATATGCTTTAGCACTGGGTGCAACCGAAGCCACACCGTTACAAATGGCAACCGCTTACACCGCCTTTGTTAATGGTGGTCATAGAGTACAGCCATACTTCATTGAACGCATTTATGATTTTAACAATGAGACTATTTATCAAGCCAACCCTGAACGTGCGTGTGCGTTGTGTTTTAACAAAGAATTGGATAAGCTAAACGCCAAAATGGAAGAGGATTTTGGTAAAACACCAGAAGAACTTGCCAAAGAAGCCAGCGAAAAAGCTGCAGCTGAAGAAAAAGCTGATAAAAAATCAGCCAAAAAAGACAATAAAAAAACTAAAGAAGCAGAAAAATCTGAAGAAAAACTCGACGAAAAAGACAAAAAAGGTGATGAAAAAGCAAAAGCTGAAGAAACCGTTCCTGAACTTGATGCAGCACCAATATTTGACCGTCTAAAACCAAAACAGCCCATTCACTACGACAAAGCCGAACAAGCGCCACGCATCTTAGAGCCAAAAACCGCCTATCAAATGGCAGGCATGTTAAGAAGTGTTGTGCTTGGCGGTACCGCTAAAAAAGCTCAAGCCTTAGGTCGTTCGGATATTGGTGGTAAAACAGGTACAACCAACCAAGCAAAAGATGTTTGGTTTGCAGGAGTCAATCCACGCAACGTTGCTGTAGTCTGGATGGGTTATGATGACCCCGCACCTTTGGGGGCTCATGCCTTTGGTGGTACGCTTGCCTTGCCAATTTGGGTGCGTTTTATGAAAACTCAGCTTGCAGGCACGCCTGTACAGTGGGTCGTTGAAGAAAATATCGCCAAATCCAAAAAAGCTGACCAAAAAGTCATTGACATTACCGATGATGGCGCTGTTACCAATGAAGAAGAAGCCAAAGCCAAAGAAGCTGAAACCTCCAAAAAACAAAAA
>CAKAQU010000167.1 GCA_916720335.1 uncultured Moraxella sp.
CTCCGGCGTCCGGCAATCCTGTCAGCCTGACAACAGGCGGATTGAACAACGGCGGTAATAAGATTACTAACGTTAAAGCTGGTGAAAATGACACAGATGCAGTAAACGTAAGTCAATTAAAAGCTGCTCAAGCTGCTGCTAAAACAACTGCAACAGCTGGTAAAAATATTACTGTAAAACCAACAACAAATCCTGACGGTTCAACCAATTATGAAATTGCAACTAAAGATGATGTAACTTTTAGCAAAACCACAGTTGGTAATGTTATTACAGATGGTGCAACTGGTAAGATTACAGGCTTGACTGCGGGCGATGTCTCTGCGACCAGCACTGATGCGGTAAATGGTAGTCAGCTACACGCACATGGCGCAGGTGTAAAAAATATTATTGGTGGCAATACAACTTATAATCCAGCAACTGGCAATTACACTAATGCTGATATTGGCGGTACTGGCAAAGATAATATTGATGCAGCTATCAAAGCAGTAAAAACAGAAGTAAAAGCAGGTGATAATATTGCAGTTACTTCAAATGTGGATGCAGATGGTAAAACTACTTATACCGTTGCAACTAAAAAAGACTTAGTTGTAGACAGCGTAAAAGCGGGTGATAAAGTTACCTTAAATAATGCTGGTTTGACGGCTGGTAATGTCTCAGTTACTACAGGTGGCATTAACGCAGGTAATACAATTATCACCAATGTGCAAAGTGGTTTAAATGGTAAAACACTTGAACAGATTAAAGCTGATCCAAATGCCACTGAACGCAACAATGCTGCTACCATTGGTGATTTAGCCACAGTGCAAAATAACGTTACTAACATCAACAACAACTACAATACCGTTGTTAATAAAGTAATTGGTGGCACAACACCTGATGGCAAAGTTACGGATGCGAATGGCAAAATTGTCAAAGATAACAAAGGTAATGTAGTTAATGCATCAGATGCATTAAAAACTTATAACGTTTCAGGCAACCATGCTAAAACAGACAATACACTCATCACTGCTATCAAAAATATTAATGAAGGAGGTATCAAATTCTTCCACGTTAATGATGGCACAGGAAACCAAAACGTTACTGGAAGCGATACGCATGCTGAAGATTCTGCTGCTTCTGGAAACTTTGCAGCAGCGGTGGGTTATCAAGCCAAAGCCTCTGGCGCTAATGCAATTGCCTTTGGTAGAGGGGCTGAAGCGACTGCTGAAAATGCCATCTCTATTGGTACAGGCAACAAAGTTTCAGGTAAAAACTCAGGCGCTATTGGTGACCCATCAATTATTACTGGCAATAACAGCTATTCAGTGGGTAATAATAACACTGTTAGCACAAATAACACCTTTGTACTGGGTAATAATGTTACGCAAACAGTTGATAATTCAGTATTCTTAGGAAATAATTCAGCGTCAACAGGCGTACACACAACGGCAAATGGTGGCAATTACACCTATGCTGGCATGAATGATGCAGGTGTTTCGGGCGTTTCTGATGTCGTGGGTGTTGTTAGTGTTGGCAAAGAGGGTGAAACTCGTCAAATCCAAAATGTTGCTGCTGGTGTTGTATCAGCAACGTCAACTGACGCCATCAACGGTAGCCAATTGTACGCTACAGCAGAAGGGCTTGCAGGAACCACCATTAATATGGGTAATCAGTTAAATAACCGTATTAATGAAGTTAAAGACGATGCTAATGCGGGCGTATCATCAGCAATGGCAATGGCAGCGTTACCACAAGCTTACATTCCAGGTAAGTCTATGCTGACAGGTGGTATGGCAACTTATAATGGTCAAGGCGCAGTGGCTGTTGGTTTGTCAAAACTGTCAGACAATGGTCGTTGGGTGCTAAAAGTAAGTGGTTCTGCTGACACCAAAGGTAATGCTGGCGGTGCCGTAGGTGCAGGTTTCCACTTCTAATTGAGCTTGGTTAAAATAAGAATGCTGCAAAAGTGGCATTCTTTTAAGGAAAAATTTGATGAAACAGTTTAAAAAAATTACATTAACTTTAGCGGTTGCTACTTTAGCACTAACAGGGTGCATGGGTACAAAACATCTAAGCCACAATATTTCTGATGAAGGTCGCACTCAAAACAGTGATGATATTGTTTTCCCTGAATTGGATAAGGCATGGCAAAAAGATGGTCAATTTCCAAACAGTGAAAACCTATCCAAAATCCGTGCTGGCATTGGTAAAGATGAATTGTATCAATTGCTTGGTCGTCCACATTTTAGCGAAGCACACAGAGCGCGTGAATGGGATTATATTTTAAAATTTTATCAACCAGACGAATCAGTTAAAATTTGTCAATATAAAGTGATTTTTGACAAAAATTATAAAGCCCAAGAATTTCACTGGTTGCCTGCTGATTGTGCAGATTATGCCACCATTCAGCCAAAAGAAACAAAAGTTACTATTAATCCAGTAGTTCCAATGGTGCAAGCTCCTGCTGCTGCTCAAAAATTGCATCGTGATAATTTTGGTATTGGCGCTGATACTTTGTTTGCTTTTGATAAGTGGGAGCTTCAACATATGCAATCACAAGGTCGTGCTGAACTTGATGATTTAGCGATTAAGATTTTGGCGTATGGCGATAGTATTAATCAGGTTATGGTAACAGGTTATACCGACCGTTTGGGCGATGATATGTATAACATCAATTTATCATTACTACGCGCTCAGACGGTACGTGAATATTTGGTATCACAAGGCGTAGACCCAAATGTCATTGTGGCAACTGGTAATGGTAAATTTACACCAACTAAAGAATGTACTGACAATCAATCTCGTAATGAATTAATTGATTGTTTGTATCCAAACCGTCGTGTGGAAGTATCGGTAAGTTATTTTAAATAACACCTGCAAGAATCGCTTGATAAACTAAAAAAACGATAAGTCCAAAAACTTATCGTTTTTTTATTATAAAACGTTGATGATGCAGCTGTTTGTGATTGACTTTTACTCATAAAAAGTGGTAATTAAGCAATTAGAACAGGTTACCAATTTAACAATAACGTGCATTCATAAATTTAATTAAACACTTGGTCGCAAGCGTCTTTGAAATAGGCAACAGTGCGTTCAATGTTTTGTAATTTATCCAGCCCAAAAAGTCCAATTCGAAAACTTTGATAGTTTTCGGGTTCATCAACTTGCAGTGGAGTGCCTGCAGCGATTTGTATGCCAGCTTGAGCAAACGCTAAACCTTTTTGGATATCAGCATTAACAGCATGACAAACGATGACACCAAAGGCTTGATAGGGATTTTTTGTAACGCTAAAGACGCCTTTGTCTTTTAATACGGCTAA
>CAKAQU010000168.1 GCA_916720335.1 uncultured Moraxella sp.
GACCTACCAAATAGTCTAAATGAGGCAATTTGTTACCATCAAAATGCCATGATTCAGTTTGGGCGGGATTTTTATTATACAAAAAATGCCGATTCATTTATTTATTCAGCTAAAAATATTACTTTATCTTTGCCCAATATCCATATATCACCCATCAATGCCAGTATTGCCATCAGCGCTGTACTGGCTAGCAATTTAAATATTCACATCAATCATATCATTCAAGGCATCAAAAACACTCGCTTAAATGGCAGATTTGACAAACGTGATTTGAAAAACCGTCACTGGTTGTTTGATGTCGGACACAATGAGCATGGAATACATTTTTTATTAAATCAGTTTAAACCTTATTGGCAAAATTTTAATCAAAAAAATCCAACGGCAAAATTACACATTGTGTTTTCCATGCTCGCTGACAAAGATAACGATGCCGTTTTATCATTAATCAGTAAAGCTAATCTACCCATCTACAGTTGGCATATTGGCAAAATTAACAATGTTCGTGCAAGCAGCCCAAATGCTTTAATAAACAATCTCTTACACCACATCCCCAATGCTTGTTATCAGGATTATGACTCTGTTGCTGCAAGTGTTTTTGGGGCGATCAATGCCAGTAATGAAGGTGATTTGATTTTATGTTTTGGTTCGTTTTATACCATCAGTGAAAGTTTGATTGCCCTAGGCGCTGAACATCAACCTAACTCATAAATGATTGAAACATTTGATAATAAATATTGCGTGTTTTTGTTGATATTTATGGTAAGATATTGTGGACTTTTTGTCATTGATTTTTAGCTTTTGTTTAAAATCAAGGCAAAATTTGCTTGCTTTACATGTTGGATTGTTGTTTAATTCAATATTTTTAAACGTTCATTTATTATCATTACTATTATTGGCATAATAATATGATTTCAAAACAATTATTATTGGGCGGAAGTCTTTTACTTGGTGGTAGCGTCGCCCTGATTGCACTTACCCAAAAAGACGATAAAACCGAAACTCAAACGGTCAAACAAAGCTCCATCAAAGCCGAAGAAAAGGTAGCTCACCCAAAGGTTGTGCCTTTGACTGCCGACTATGACACCGAAATCAAGATTTTACAAGCAAAACAAAAAGAAAGAGAAGCTCAACAAGCACAGTTGGATAAGGCATCTGCAGAACGGCTAAATACTCAGGAAAAAGCCAATCAAAATGCTGAGGAAAAAGCCAGAAAAGAAGCTGAAGAAAAGGCAGAAGCGCAAAGAAAAAAACAGCTGGATAAAACCGCTTTAGAAACACAAAAAAACGATACTCAAGATGACACAGACAGTCAAAAACTTGACAGTACACCTGTAACACCAATGGTAAAAGTACGTCCTGAAGTTATCGCTGCTGAAGCTGAAGCCAAGAAGGCTGAAGAAGAGCGAAAAGCTGAAGCTAAAAAAGAAATTGAGCAAAAACCTAAAGAAGTAGCTAAATCTCAAGAAGTTAAAAAGATTGAACCAAAACCTGAAAACAATAAAGCTCCTAATAAGGCTGGACAACATACGGTTGTCAGTGGTGATAATTGGTTAAGACTGTCTCGACAATATGGCATCCCTGTTTCGGTTTTAGCAAGTGCAAATAATATGGGACGCAACGATGCATTGCCTGTTGGTAAGACCATTAAAATCCCTTCAAAAGCCGAAGCTGAACGCATTGCCAAAGCCAATGAAGCCAAAAAAGCTGAAGTTGCCAAAAAAGAAACGCCAAAAAAAGAAAATAGTAAACAGCCAGTTCATCGCTACAGTGTACAGGTGGCTTTACTAGAAAATGCTGAAAAGGCCAATGAAGTTGCCAAACAATATAAAGCAGCAGGCTATAAAGTATCGACCAGTCAAACCAGTAAAGGCGTTCGCGTACTTGTGGGTTCTGAGAAAAGTTATGATGCTGCACACACACTGGAGAAAAAAGTGGCAAATGACAGTCGCGTTAAAACCACCAGCACCTTTGTTAAAAAGCTGGAAGAATAGCAACCATTTAAGTTGATTTATTTTATAAATTTATTGACAATTAATTAATATTTAACAGAGAACATCATGACTGAACATTCGCCATTTTTAACTGATATTGCAAGCCAAATACCCGATTTAACCATCAAAACCGATGCAGATAGTCTTGAGAATTGGGGTAAAGATTGGACAAAACATTTCACCCCCAATGCCAGTGCTATTTTATTCCCAAAGAGCACAGAGCAAGTTGCTCAAATTGTTAAAATCGCCAACAAGCACAAAACACCCCTAGTGCCTAGTGGAGGTCGTACAGGATTGTCAGCAGGAGCAGTAGCCAGCGCTGGTGAAGTGGTGATTAGTTTTGACAAAATGCATGCCATTGGCAATTTTTTCGAGGCTGACCGTATGGTTGAGGTGGAAGCAGGTGTTATCACCAAAACTTTACAAGAATTTGCTGAAAGTAAAAATTTATATTATGCAGTGGATTTTGCATCCAGTGGCTCAAGTCAAATTGGTGGCAATATCAGCACCAATGCAGGTGGCATTAAGGTTATTCGCTACGGCATGACACGCAATCAAATTCTAGGTTTAACCGTAGTGACAGGTAATGGTGATATTTTAGAATTAAACGGTGGTATGCTTAAAAATGCCACAGGTTATGATTTTCGTCATTTATTTATCGGAGCTGAAGGGACTTTAGGGTTTGTTACCAAAGCTTTGATTAAACTAGAAAAACCGCCAGTAAATCTCACCGCAATGGTGCTTGGCGTACCTAATTTTACCGCGGTGGTTAAATTATTAGATAAGTTTAGTAAAACCATTCATTTAACAGCCTTTGAATTTTTTGATGAAGTTGCTTTAAATAAAGTACTCGATGCCGGACACGCCAAATCACCATTTGATAGTCGTACACCCTTTTATGTTTTGCTTGAATTTGAGGCTGTAAGTGATGCTGTTTTAGATGAAGCAATGGCAATTTTTGAGACTTGTGCTGAAGAAGAACTAATTGTTGATGGTGTTATGAGTCAAAGCATTGACCAGTTGCATGAATTATGGAAACTTCGCGAATCCATTTCTGAAACCATTTCAGTATTTACCCCTTACAAAAATGATATTTCAGTATTAATCAGTCATTTAGACAATTTTATTTATGATATTGAAACAATTGTAAATAAAAATTATCCTGATTTTGAAATATGCTGGTTTGGTCATATTGGCGATGGAAATTTGCATTTAAATATTTTACTGGACTCAAGTGATCCTCCTGCCTTGGCCTCCCAAAGTGCTGGGATTACAGGCATGAATCACTGTG
>CAKAQU010000169.1 GCA_916720335.1 uncultured Moraxella sp.
TGGCGGTACTCATTCGAGTTTCCAAAATAACACCAACTTCATTAAGCGTCATCACTTTTGAGTTTGCGCCGGCGTAGTTACTACGTTTGGTTGAAGAACTTATAGGTTTAGCTGTGTTTTTGTGATGAGGTAGGGTGGTGCTAATGTTTTCAACTAAAGTGTTCCACTGCCCGCAGTCGCCACATTGCCCTGACCATTTACCAAAATTTGCTCCACAATTTTGACATACATAGGCAGTTTTTGCTTTAGCCATGATACGTTTACCCAAAAATTTAAAAGAAATTGACTGATTTTATCATGATAAAGGGCTAACGTAAATCAATGAAAAATCTAGAAATAGCTTACACTTAAAAGTTTTAAAAATACCATCATTTATTTTTGTGATGGTTCTTATCATTTGTAATAAAGTGTGTTTTAATAAGCACTTTCGAAGTAAAGCAACTTATTTATCAGTTTTTCTGATTTATTTAGCAGCATTACTTATTTAATATTAAATGAAAATATAAAATTTGGCTTGCAAATACAGCAATATTGGTGCCAATGTTTTATAAATTTAGTGGATAAAGTTTTGCTTTATCTTATGTTGATGGTTGGTTGAATTATTGCCAATCAATTTGTTTTGTGAAAATTTCTTAAAAATGAGCAAATGGCAAAAAACAAAGTTAGCTATAAAGCCTTTTTTAAGCAATTTAAGTAAAATTTAGGAATAGTTGTCATGACTACAGTGAACTCAGTACCAGCATTTGTTCATCATCAAGGTTTGATTGATTGGGTTTCTCGTGTTGCAGAATTAACCAATCCTGCTAAGATTGAATGGTGTGATGGTTCAGAAGAAGAGTACAATCGCCTGATTAATCTGATGATTGATAATGGCACAATGATAAAACTTAATGAGGAAAAACACCCAAAATCATACTTGGCATTTTCCGACCCTTCTGATGTGGCACGAGTAGAAGACCGTACGTTTATTTGTTCTGAACAAGAGATTGATGCAGGGGCGACCAATAACTGGAAAGCGCCAGATGAAATGCGTGCGATTTTAAATGAAAAATTCAAAAATTGCATGGTAGGACGCACAATGTACGTTGTGCCATTTAGTATGGGGCCTTTGGGTAGTCATATTGCTCATGTAGGTGTAGAATTAACCGATTCACCCTATGTTGTGGTTAGCATGCGCAAAATGGCACGTATGGGTAAAGCGGTTTATGATGTGATTGGCACTGATGGTGATTTTGTACCTTGTGTGCATTCAGTAGGCAAGCCATTGCAAGATGGCGAAAAAGATGTTGCTTGGCCTTGTAATGATGACAAATACATTGTACATTTTCCTGAAACCCGCGAAATCTGGTCATATGGCTCAGGATATGGTGGTAATGCCTTGCTTGGTAAAAAATGTCTTGCCTTACGCATTGCATCTGTGATGGGTCGTGAACAAGGTTGGCTAGCTGAACATATGTTGATTCTTGGTGTAACCAATCCAGAAGGCAAAAAACATTATGTTGCTGCAGCTTTCCCATCAGCTTGTGGTAAAACCAATTTTGCTATGTTGATTCCACCAGCAGGTTACGAAGGTTGGAAAGTGGAAACTGTGGGTGATGATATTGCTTGGATTAAACCATCAAAAGATGGTAAGTTGTATGCTATTAACCCAGAGGCAGGATTTTTTGGTGTTGCGCCTGGCACCAATACCAAAACCAATTCTAACTGTATGAGTACATTAAAATCAGATGTAATTTATACCAACGTTGCCGTTACTGAAGATGGTGAAATTTGGTGGGAAGGTAAAACCAAAGAAGTTCCCGAAAACCTAATCAACTGGAAGCGTCAAAAACACGATGGTAGTGAAAAAGCCTCTCATCCAAACGCTCGTTTTACCGTATCAGCTGCTCAATGTCCATCCATTGACCCTGATTGGGAAAACCCTGAAGGTGTGCCAATTTCAGCATTTATCTTTGGCGGTCGCCGAGCTGATACCGTTCCTTTGATTAGTGAAGCTTTTGATTGGGTTGATGGTGTGTATAAAGCTGCAACTATGGGTTCAGAAACTACAGCCGCCGCTGTTGGCGCCCAAGGTGTGGTACGCCGCGATCCGTTTGCGATGTTGCCATTTGCAGGTTACAACATGGCAGATTATTTCCAGCATTGGCTTGACATGGGTAAAACAGTGGGCGAAATTGCTAAAGCCCATGGTAATCAACTGCCAAAAATCTTTAATGTAAACTGGTTCCGCCGCGACAAAGATGGTAATTTTGTATGGCCTGGATTTGGTCAAAATATGCGCGTACTTGAGTGGATTATTGCGCGTTGCGAAGGTGCTGCCAATGCAGTTAAGACCCCAATTGGTCTTGTGCCAACTTATAGTGATTTAAATTGGACAGCCTCTGATTTTAGCCAAGCGGATTTTGATTTAGTAACCAGTCAAGATAAGGATTTATGGGTAAAAGAACTCGAAGAACATGTTCAATTATTTGAAAAATTAGGTGAGCGTATGCCAAAAGCCTTAATTGAGCATCAAAAACAATTATTGCAAGCAGTACAATCTGCTTAATGGCAAAGCACCCTTTATGGGTGCTTTTTTTAATTATGTTAATTTATATTGATATGGAAAATAGTTAGGCTGATTGAGTGTCTTGTGTGGTTTTCATTGCTTCAAGATAAGTGCGAATATTGGTTACATAATGCATGCACTGAACAAAGCGACTGTTTTGTTCAGCATTGGCTGCTAAGTATGTATAAACTTCAGTCCAACTATTGCCATCTTTGCCATGATCGTTGAGTGTTTTTTGAATGCGTTTGACAGCATTTGGACCCATATTGTAAGCAGCGAGTACAAACCACAAGCGCTCACCTTCAGCAATATTGGCAAATTGCTCATCAAGATTTTCTAGGTATTTGGCGCTACCTTGAATGCTTTGTAAAGCGTCGGTGCGGTCCTTTACTCCCATTTCCTCAGCAGTGTCTTGGGTAAGCATCATTAGACCTTGAACACCCGTTGGTGATACTGCTTCAGGATTTAGATGGGATTCTTGGTAGCCAATTGCCGCTAAAACTTGCCAGTCATGATTATGTTTTTGAGCGCCAGTTTTAAAAGCTGATTCATATTTGGGTAATTCTTGGTCAAGTGCTTTATTAAAGTGATTTCTGCTGTAGTCATTTTGCAGCAGTGTCCTATCATAAAAGCTGGCAATAGTTTGCGTTTGTTTTTGCTGCTCTTGGCTGCATAAAAAACTGGC
>CAKAQU010000170.1 GCA_916720335.1 uncultured Moraxella sp.
ATCATTATATAGATAGTTCATTTCGGTATCTACAACATCCGCCCCTTCTAGGGTGTCACCTGACTTAAAAGTTTGTTCTAACACCTTGCCAGTTTTTAAGTTACGCAGTTTAACACGGTTAAATGCCTGACCTTTACCAGGTTTAACGTATTCATTTTCTAAGATGGAACAAGGGTTGCCATCCAACATCACCTTTAAACCAGCTTTAAAATCATTGGTAGAAAAACTTGCCATGAAATTACCTTTTATCAAAAAATATAGTAAAATTATGTTTTTTCTTGCCTAAAAAAAGCAAGCAATTAACCGTTTATTCTAACAAATTTTACCAAAGCAAACAATAAGCCAAATCTTTTTACAAAAAATATTTGATAAAAAGATTTTAGTAAAATAATTTAATTACAAATATCAGCTATGACCCAACATTTTTTGATAAAACAACCAATCACAACCAGCAAACCACAAATATCTAACTGGCAAAATGAACTGCAAAATGCTATTTGTGATATTCATCAGCTTTGCCAGCTATTAGATATTGAGACGCCAACCAATTATCAACCTAATTTTCCCCTAAAAGCTCCTTTAGCATTTGTTCAAAAAATGCAAAAAGGCAACCCAAATGACCCCTTATTATTGCAAGTTTTGCCATCCATACAAGAAACACTACCAACTATCGGATACACTAATGACCCATTACATGAACATAGTCACAATCCTATTAAAGGGCTTTTACATAAATATCAAAGTCGGGTCTTAATTACCTTAACAGGTGTTTGTGCGATTAATTGTCGATACTGTTTTCGCCAGCATTTTGACTATGGGGTAAACCTGCCAACTAATACGGAAATTGGGGAAATTTATCAATATATTCAACATGATAACAAAATAAAAGAAGTGATTTTTAGCGGAGGCGACCCATTAAATCTTTCTAATCGGCGATTAAAAATATGGTTTGAAATGCTATCAAAATTGCCTCAAATTCAAACCATTCGTTTACATACACGCCTACCTGTTGTTTTAGCCTCTCGAATTGATGATGAACTGCTTGATTTATTCAAATCTTATCAAAAGAATATTGTTATGGTTTTACATATTAACCACCCACAAGAAATTGATAAAAATTTAAAAAAACAATGTCAATTATTAAAAGATGCCGGAGTAACCTTATTAAATCAAAGTGTATTATTAAAAAACATTAACGATGATGTACAAACCTTAATTCAATTAAGTTATGATTTATTTAATAATGGTATCATACCCTATTATTTACATATTTTAGATAAAGTAAATGGTGCAGCCCATTTTGATATACCTATAAAAAAAGCAATTAATATTTATTGGGAACTTTTAGAAAATTTATCAGGATATTTGGTGCCAAAGTTAGTACAAGAATTACCAGATAAACCTTATAAAACTCCAATTAATATTTATCAATTTTTATAATTGTATGACAAATATTTATTTTATCAATTTATTATCTAGGAAAATTTATGTCTGAGATTATCAAACAGCGTTTAAATCATTTGCGTATTTTTATGAAAAAACATCAAATTAATGCGCTTATCATTCCAAGTTCTGACCCACATATGTCAGAATATTTACCCAAATATTGGCAGGGTCGGCAATGGTTATCTGGATTTACTGGTTCTTTTGGCACATTATTAGTACTGGAAAATCAGGCTTTTTTATGGACTGATAGTCGCTATTGGATACAAGCCAATATTGAATTAAAAAATACTACCATTGAATTAAAAAAATATGGTGTGGACATTGACATGGTGGATTTTTTATCACAAAACCTACCCAATCATGCCAAAGTAGCCATTGATGGCAATGTTTTATCAGTAACTCAATATGAATGCTTTATACAAAATTTTTCTGATAAAAACATCGAATTGATTAGCGATTTGGATTTATTAAATGAAGTATGGCAAGATAGACCCCCACTACCCAATCAAAAAACCTACATTCATTCAAGTGATTTTATAGATGATAGTATAGAAAACAAACTTGCCAATATAAGATTTGAATTAAAAAAATCACAAGCAGATTTTCATTTAATTAGTAGTCTAGATGATATTGCTTGGATAACCAATTTACGCGGAAATGATATTGAATTTAATCCTGTCTTTTTGGCTTATTTATTTATCAGTGAAGACGAAACTATTTTATTTATTAATTCTGAAAAATTAGATAAAAAAACAACAGAACTATTAAATAATAACCGCATTCAAATAAAAGATTATTTTGATATTCAAGATTATTTATCTAACAAGCAATTTGATGGCGGCAATCTACTGATTGACCCCAATAAAACTGCCATTGGTACTTTAAAGCATTTATCTAAAAATACGGTTTTAACCAAACAAACCAATCCTAGTACTCTACTAAAAGCCATCAAAAACCCCAAAGCGCTCAAACACATTAAAAACTCCATGATATCAGATGGGGCAGCTTTGTGTGAATTTTTTGCTGAATTTGAACAACGATTACAAAATGGCGAGCGCTTATCCGAGCTTGATGTGGCTGATTTGCTTACTCAAAAACGTAGCCAAAAACCTTATTATGTTAGTGCCAGTTTTGATACCATTGCTGGTTTTGCTAAAAATGGTGCCATCGTTCACTATAAGGCTGACCATGATAACTTTTGTTATCTAGATGGTGATGGGCTGCTTTTGATTGACTCAGGCGCACAATACCAAAATGGTACTACAGACATCACTCGCATGATGGGCATTGGTAATATTAATTACCAACAAAAACAGGATATTACAGACGTATTAAAAGCTCATATTGCGCTGGCTACCGCCTATTTTCCAAAAGGTACATTGGCATCGGAACTAGACGTCTTAGCACGGGTAAAACTTTGGCAAAAAGGCTTAGATTATGGACATAGTACAGGTCATGGTGTGGGTTATTTTTTAAACGTTCATGAAGGTCCACAATCCATCTCAAAAAATGCTCCAAGAACTTTAGAACGCACCATGAAAATTGGTATGGTTACCAGTAATGAGCCCGGGCTGTATCGTACAGACAAATGGGGTATACGCTTAGAAAATCTCATGGTGACAGTAGCGGCAAACAAAACAGAATTTGGCGAGTTTTTAACCTTTGAAACACTGACACTGTGTCCGTTTGATACTCGACTCATTTTAATAGATCCCGTAGATGAGCAGATGAAAGTCATTGACGTGGTGCGCCGTGTGGCAGAAACCG
>CAKAQU010000171.1 GCA_916720335.1 uncultured Moraxella sp.
CCACACGCAACGTGCAGGGAAGTTTTGAAGGGATGATATCGTTGGGTTTTGGGGTGGTCATGATCATTCCAAATTAAATAAAAGTATTGTAGCCTCATACTTTATCTATGGCAACAAAAACACCCCAAAAGCTGTTGCCTTAGGGTGTTAAATACAGGTGTGTTTATCTTATAAAATCACTAAAAAAGTCGTTTCCAGTATTTTGAGACAGCTGAACCTACCACACCTAAAGCTTTTGCACCTTTTTTTACAATTTCGATACCTGCGTCAATACCATCTGCTAAATTATCCACGAATGAATCCCAAAACGACTTTTTAGTTTCCTCTATAAACTTTATGGACTCTTGACCACTTGACCAGTTTTCATCATTTTGGTTAATTTTGTTTGCCATGAGAAAACGTTTTTTCTTTTTGGTGTGTCGCACAATAAACGCCAATAACTTGGATAAATTATAGGGTTTTCTTTTTGCGCCATTGCCTGCTGAATAATAAATCACATCCACATCTATGCCTGTGGCTTCTTTAATACGTTCTTTGGTTGAGATAACTTTATCTTCCAAAAATTCAACTAATTCTGGTTCGGGCTTATTATCTGTTAAATCCCAGCAATCATCCATGGCTTTATCTGCTTTGTTAATCGCCACTAAAATACGATGTTTATCCTCGCCTAGATTTGGTATAATGACACCATTAATCAGTTGACAAGTCGTCCCCAAATCACGACTGCTGCCATCTACAATCACTAAAACCATATCAATTAATAAATCACCCTTACTGTCTTTTTCGTGTAACTTATCAATGATTATTTTTGTATGTCTTTGGTCTGCTTCTTTACCATCGCCAAGACCCGGTGTATCCCACAAAATCAGATTATCCAGAACATAGCGATTAATGCTCATTGTTTCAGGATCAGAGCCTTTGCCAACTTTTGCTATATCGGTATCAAATAATGCGTTGATGGTTGATGATTTACCTGTACCTGTACCGCCAACAATCATCAAATTAAGTTTGTTACGTTTAAGACGATTGAAATTTCGAAGAAATTTTCCCTTATCCTCATCACTAATACTGGGGTCGTTTTGAACAGAGTCCACAACATCTTTGAGTTTTGTATCAAATTCAGTATCATTTTCGAAACTTTGGTGAGACATATTAGAATGATTCATAATCTTTCCTATAAATTACAAAAAATAATTGAAAATTCACTATATTTATGGATAAAATTTTAATCTATATATTAAAAACCTCAATCAACCGCTGGTTGAATTTCCCCACTAAAAGTTAATTAGCATGAAAACCCAAGAGAAAATCCGTGTCTTACGCACAGGGCAAAAACTTTCCCAAGAACAAATGGCAGAAAAATTAGAAATATCCTCGCAAGCTTATTCAAAAATTGAATCAGGAAAAACAAAATTAAGTTTAGAACGTATTGAACAAATTGCCCATATTTTAAATGTAGATATTACAGAATTAATAAGCAGTCATGATAGCGAAGTGTTTCTTTTGGTTAATGAATACGGTACAAATCATGGAAAAACCATTTACCAAAATCATGAACTTGCAAAAGAAATAGAAAAACTGCAATTAATTATTTCTCATAAAGATGAAATCATCAATCACCTTAAAAAGAAAATCAGTCTTTATATGATATGATTAGTTTATTAAAATCCAATCACTCATCCTAATATGCCTTTTTCTCATTTCTTTTCCCACCCTGTTCGCCTGCTTGCCCCAATGGAGGGTCTGACCGACCCACTGATGAGACGCATTTTAACCAAAATTGCCAGTGATTTAGGCAGACCTTATGACTGGTCGGTCAGCGAATTTATTCGTGTAACCCACTATCCCCTACCAGCTCATGTATTTTATAAATATGTGCCAGAATTACATCAAAATGGTGAAACCCTAAGCGGTACGCCTGTTCATATTCAGCTTTTAGGCAATAACCCCAATATGATGGCAGAAAGTGCAGTAACTGCTTGGAGTCTTGGAGCAAAAGCTATTGATTTAAATTTTGGCTGCCCTGCAAAAACGGTAAATAATCACAAAGGCGGTTCAATTTTATTAAATGAGCCTGAAACGATTTATCAAATTATTTTAGCGGTTAGAAACGCTGTTCCACATCACGTTGGAGTTTCAGCAAAAATCAGATTGGGTTATGAAAATATGGATAACATGGACGAGATTGGCGATGCCGTGTTACAAGCTGGCACAAGCTGGCTAACCGTACATGCCCGTACCAAAACCCAAGGATACCGCCCGCCTGCGTATTGGGATAAAATTGCATCGTTTACCAAACTTGGTATTCCCATCATTGCTAACGGTGAGATTTGGAATTCTCAGCACGCTACCGACTGTACTCATCAAGCCAAAACACCTCATCTGATGCTTGGACGTGGTGCAGTAACTCGTCCTAACTTAATTGCCACACTGGATAATCATTTGAAAAATAATTTTACTTGGCAAGATTTATTGCCTTATCAACTTGAATTTTTAGCAGATAATACAGACAATCAAAACGGATTGATTGGACGTTATAAACAGTGGCTAGGCATGCTAACATCAGGGTTTGATGAAGCGCAATCATTATGGCAAGTCATCAAAAAAGAAAAAAATAAATCCAACATTCTGCAATTATTATCAGGCAAATAAAACCCCTTTATGTATCCATAAAGGGTTATTAAAACCACTAGGTATAATCTGTTAAATCAATGGAAAGTTTATTTGCCCCTTCATCCAAATCACCATTTTTGGCGTGTTTACTTTCTAGTTTGATTTGTAGACGTAAATCGTTGGGGCTATCTGCGTGTTTAATCGCGTCAGCATAGGTAATCTCACCATTTTCATACAAATCAAACAAGGCTTGGTCAAAAGTCTGCATGCCAATATCGCGAGAACGTTTCATTACTGGCTTAATTTCGTGAATCTCACCTTTACGAATGTAATCAGCAATCAGCTGTGTACCAAGTAAAATTTCAATAGCGGCGCGACGACCCTTACCGTCTGGTGTCGGAATTAACTGTTGGGCGATAATTGCGCGCAAGTTCAGCGACAAATCCATAAATAATTGCCCATGTCTGTCTGCTTCAAAAAAGTGAATAA
>CAKAQU010000172.1 GCA_916720335.1 uncultured Moraxella sp.
AGTGATGCGACACTGATTTTCTGCACAAGTGGTTTGTTGCCGTTCTTGTAGTAGTTCTTCACTACTAGCATCAATGACGCTTGGCCACAAACTACCATAAATTGAGATGACCGCATCAGTATCTTTAACACCAAAAAGTTTTCCATCGCCGTTTTGTGGTTCTATAGACGAAGCAATAACACCATCAGGCACATCAACACAATAGGCAAAACGAGCGTTGCAATATTGGTTGTAATGTTCTTTTGCCAATACTAAATTGGTTGATAACAATAAACAAAGCAATAAATAATATTTTAAAGCCATTCATCACCTCTTGTATGTGGTTAAGTAAGTTATCTGATGGCTATTTATGAGACTTTGAACCGCTCTTATTAATATCATCAGAAACCTTTCTATACGTCGCCGCAGGAAAACAGGGGTGCGAACCCTCAATTTTTATCATCTGTAACTCTTTGGTGCTGACTGAGGTTGTCATCGTCAATGCACCTCGTTTATCACGATAATGAGAGGTTTGAGAATTTATATCATAACTAACCGATGCCAAAGTCTTGTTTGGGCAAAGTGAGGACGATACCATATCTTCACCGCGCCCACCCATAGTATAATAGATTTTAACAGCTGACGCCTTATTGGTATTTAGGTACGTACCGTAAGGTTCAATCCAGTCATCCACTGCCAGAGCGTTTTGAGAAAGAGCAAGGGCTAAAAACGCAAGAATAAATTTTTTCATACCAGTTTTCCTTCTTTGATTGTGTGTGGACTATGTTTACTTTGTTTCATCTATGTAAATTTATTTTAACAAATGAGAATGCCTTGTCATTACTAAGATAAATTAAATATCACACTATTTAGATTGATTTCTTTTTAAACCCCTTTAAAGCTCTAGGTTGGTGGGTGGATGATAAAGGCAGATAAGATTTATAAAAAAATATCAGGGTTGAATTTTGGATAAATTTTCCCATAAAAATTTTTTTTTATAATTAAGTTTTGGTATTATCAGAGGCATTTAACTGTTTTGCAACCATTTTTTGTTTATACTTTGAATTACCAGCGCGAACACTGCAAAAAAAACACAAACACATGGCATTATCCATTACTCGAAGTTTTTTATTGTCAATTCTTCTAAGTGTTGAATTAAATACTGAGATTGTGCGTTTGCAGAATAAACATCTGAATTTTTGCGTTGTCAAAACGCCTTGCTTTAATGCTTGATATTGAAGTAATCTATCTTCTACACTTTGATAAAAATTTACCATATTTGATTTTAAATCATTATCAATTGGTAGGTTGTGAATATCTTTAAGCGTTGGTAAATTTGCGTCTTTATTGATGTTACATTTTCGGTGAACAATAAACAAATTATCCAAACTTTCCAATTTGTTTCTAAGGTCTTGGTCGGGTATCCATTTATAAATTGCCCGTGGAATATAGTGGTCTAATGACCATTGATTACAATCACAAACAATCTTTTTACTGCAAATTATACAAATGCCATGAGTTTTTTTATAAATTAAATATTTTTTAGCATCGGAAACATTCTTTTTGTAAATTGAAGTCATCAGATGAGCCTAGTTTTGAGATAATAATAGGGGAATTAAACCACCTATTACTATCATGCCATACTTATCACTTAAAATCAAAAAGTCCGTACATCCACAAAATGCCCTGCAATCGCAGCCGCCGCCGCCATTGCTGGACTAACCAAATGCGTCCGTCCACCGTTGCCTTGACGACCTTCAAAGTTGCGGTTTGATGTGCTGGCACAGTGTTCGCCCGCTTGCAGTTTATCGGCGTTCATAGCAAGACACATCGAGCATCCTGGTTCGCGCCACTCAAAGCCTGCGTTGATAAAGATTTTATCAAGACCTTCTTCTTCTGCTTGTTTTTTAACTAAGCCAGAACCCGGTACAATCATTGCTTGTTTGATGGAGTCAGCAACCTTGCGTCCTTTAACTACATCTGCAGCTGCTCGGATGTCTTCAATGCGTGAATTGGTGCAAGAACCAATAAATACTCTGTCAAGTTTAATATCACCAAGGGCTTGCCCGGCCGTCAAGCCCATATATTGATAAGCGCGGTTCCAATCATTTTTTTGTACATCATCACGAGCATCATTTAGTGTTGGTACGGTTTGGCTGATAGCAACAACCATTTCAGGTGACGTTCCCCAAGACACTTGTGGCTCAATCTCTTCGCCATTTAATACAATGACAGTATCAAATTTTGCATCATCGTCTGAGTGCAGAGTTTGCCAATACTCAACGGCGCGTTCCCAATCATCACCTTTTGGAGCATACGGGCGACCTTTAACATAATCAATGGTCTTATCATCGACGGCAACTAAGCCAACTCGAGCACCGCCTTCAATTGCCATGTTGCAGACTGTCATTCGCCCCTCTATGGACATGTCGCGAAATACTTGACCGCCAAACTCAATGGCATGACCTGTGCCTCCTGCTGTGCCAATTTTACCAATAATGGCAAGTACTACATCTTTTGGAGTGACGCCTTTGCCAAGTTTGCCATCAACACGCACTAGCATATTTTTCATTTTCTTTTGTACAAGACACTGGGTGGCTAGTACATGTTCAACTTCGGATGTGCCAATCCCGTGAGCTAAACAGCCAAAAGCTCCATGCGTTGCGGTATGACTATCACCACAAACCACCGTCATACCTGGCAAAGTTAACCCTTGTTCAGGTCCTACCACGTGCACAATACCTTGACGAATGTCATTAATGCCAAATTGCATGACGTTAAAATTTTTACAATTATCATCCAATGTTTGCACCTGAATGCGCGATGTATTGTCAGCAATGCCACTAATGCCTTCCGAACGTTCTTTTTGAGATGTGGGTACATTATGGTCAGGGGTTGCAATATTAGCAGACAATCGCCAAGGTTTGCGATGAGCCAATTCCAGACCTTCAAAGGCTTGCGGACTGGTTACTTCATGAAGTAGATGGCGGTCAATATAAATCAAACTTGAACCGTCATCACTCTGTTTTACCAAATGGTCG
>CAKAQU010000173.1 GCA_916720335.1 uncultured Moraxella sp.
GAATTTCTGCCATAATTGCATTGTTCATACCAGAATTTGGTGTTAAGTCATTGCGATAACGTCGAGCATAGATAGACACACCATAGCAGCAATCTTCATAATTAACTCCGGTTAAGATGTCAAGCAATCGACCATTTTTCTGGTCATATTGGGCCTGAGAAAGTAGTCGCCAGCGATTATTGATTGGGAAGATGGCAGAAGCAGTATAAGCTGATAAAGCAAGCTGTCCTGTTGCTTTATGTTCTCTACGCTTAATAAAACCAACATTAAATAAACTTTGTTCATTAGGTTGATAGCGCAGCTGAGCAACCACAGAGTTTAAGTCGTAATTGGATTTTACAGCGCCAGCAGCATCAAGCCAAATATTTTCCTTGGGCTGGGTGCTAAATTGCCATGCTAGACCAGAATTATGCCCCGTAAAAGTCTCACTGTTATCAATGCCAACTTTAATATTTTCTAATAAAATTTGCTCAGCGATACCGCCATCAAAGCGTATGCGTCCATGTTTGTCAACATAACGATAATTTAAAGCGGGCGTTACAGCATGTAAATCTTGAATACGGTCATAGCCCAAAAACCAGCTGTCAGCTAACAATTGGTTGTAACTGATTTGCGAAATGGTTGTATCAAAATTGGGAATGGATTTTTGATTTTTGTAAGGCGTATAAATGTATTTTAAACGCGGAGATATGGTTTGATAGCCGCCTAATTCATCAAATAAATTAAAAGGAGAGCCTGATTTTTCAAAAAACAATCCTGTATCCAAACTAACTTGTGGCGTAAAAACGGAATACGTTCCAGCTTTTTTAGATAAATTTTGACCAGCTAAACTGTCTTCATCGTAAGATGCATAAAGATGAATCAATGAAAATTTGGGTGTGACGTATCCCCAAGGTTTTATCATTGGATAACTAGCAGAAAGTTGATTGTACATTCTAGTACCGCTTTTTTCAGCTTCTGAATTATCTTTGATGGATTTTTTAAAATAGGCAGATTGGTGCTTACCTGTAATTTTTACTTTATCTAAAATATCATAACCAAAACTTGGTAGACTGTATGTCATGGCAAGTTGTGGCAGGCGAGAGTAAGGTTTGTCTTTATCGGTAAGTGGAACCCCATTGTTATCAGTACCTTTGAGTGTTTGGAAGGTTTCAGCACGCAAATCAACATTCACAAAATCATTATAATAACTGGCTCCAATGCGTCTGGATAAATTCAAAGGATTATTGGAAATGCCTAGTGTGTCAAAATCATTTAAATAATCACTATCTGAAACATAGCGATATTGAGCATAAGCAGATAAGTGTGGTATGTTTTGAGCTTGCCATTGATGATTAAAAAATAAACTTTGACGATTATTGCCATTGTATTTTCTATCATTGGGTAAAAAAGATGCGACCAAATTACCCTGCCCAAAGTTTGTGGTTAAATAGCGAAACTCACCTGTTATCATTGGGTTTTTCGTGCTAAAAACAGTTGGTGTAACAGTTAAATCGTATTGTGGGTGTAGGTTAAAATAATAGGGTGTGCTGACTTCTAAACTGTTTGAGCCAAAGCCTGCGCTAGGAAGCAAAAAGCCACTGGCACGTCTGTTATCAATTGGAAAATTAAAATAAGGCAAATAAAAAATAGGAGTGTTGCCAATTTTTAACGTGCTATTTTTAGCAATCGCGCGACCTGTGTCGTTATTGATATCAATATTATCAGCATCAAGATGCCATTTTCTTTCATTTGGAGGGCAAGTGCTAAACATGACTCCTTGCATTTGATATTGATGATTACTAACCTTTTTTAAAGCTTTGGCATAACCATGTGCTCCAATGCCTGTACTGGCAAAGGCAACATCTTGAGCGGCAGCATGTGTACCATCAGTGGTGTATTCTAATTTTTCAGCAACCCCAATAATGCCAATATTACTCAATTTGGTGCTACTGTTTGGTTTTGCGCCATTGTGTGATTGTTTTGATGAAGGTTTTAGTGAATTATCACTAAATAACACCTGACCTTCAGCAAACGCTTGATTGCTACTGGGAATAAAGCTGATTTTGTCAGCACGCACTTGCTGTCCATTTTGTTCAACAATAACATCGCCTGATAATTCAGCATAGTCTTGATTATCCCAATAACCATAATCAGCTTGAGCATAAATCACATCTAAAGTACTGGTTTTTTCGGCAGTATTTTGCTCTATTGATTCACTGGCATGATTGGTAAGACTGACAGGTTGTGGTTGTATCCAAACCCCATGACAGCGAGCATCAACACTGGGTTTGCTTTGGTAATATTCGGCAAGTTTATTTAGACTTTTGCTCGAATCTAAAGCATTTGCAGTAGCAAAGATTGGCAATACTCCAATGCCAAATAAAGCCAAATGCACGCTCTTGGATAAACATGTGGTTAAAAATGTTTGTCCTGCATGAGAAAAATTTTGGATTATCACAAACTTGCCCTTGTTATTAACCTAAATTTTACCATTTTACACCATTTTTGATAATTTTTATCAAATTTTGCAGGTTGTTTAAAACTTTAATCATCAATGGTATAATTGCCAATTCAATAAATTTTATCTTGAGAAAATTATGCCACGTCTTGCTCAAATGATGGATTTTTTACATCAACACATCAATCAATCTTTTTGGGTGGAAAGTTTACCCGGGGATGCCAGTTTTCGCCGTTATCATCGTATTCATTTGGCGGATAATACAACACATTTATTGATGGATGCACCGCCCGAAAAAGAAAGTGTGGTAGAGTTTGTGCATGTTGATGAAATTATGAAATTGGCAATTAATGTTCCTAAGATTTTTGCCAAAGATATAGAGCAAGGATTTTTGTTATTGCAAGATTTTGGAACAGTAGAATTTGCCCATCTAATCACTGATGACAAAACAAATAAAGATAACTATTATACCAATGCTTTAAAATCATTAATTGATTTGCAAAATATTGGTATCGATGTGGATTTACCATTGTATGATGAGCAAAAACTT
>CAKAQU010000174.1 GCA_916720335.1 uncultured Moraxella sp.
TTATTGGCGTTTTAGGCGGTTTGACCGCTTTTGGAACGGTGGGATTATTTATTGGTCCTGTGGTGCTAGCAATTGGGCTTGCGGTATGGCGTGAATGGATAAGTCAGCATAAAAATGAATTTTTTGCCCAAAAACTAGAACATAAGGAATCTTAATGAATCAAAATCAATCTTCTATTTGTGTTGTATGTGATGAAAATATTGCCTGCATTGATGACTATTTGGGCAAACATCACAATATCAATGTTATCAAACTTGCTGGTAGGCAAATCAACCAAAACACGCTTGATAAATATCGACCCGATGCTTTATTTATCCGTTCAGTCAGTCAGATTAATTCAAAAATTTTTAATCAGCTGCATCAGCTCAAATTTGTTGGTTCAGCCACGATTGGCACCGACCACGTCGATAAAGATTTTTTACAAAAAAATAATATCACATTTGGTAATGCCAAAGGCTGTAGTAAACATTCTGTCGCCCAATATGTGATAACCGCCATTTTGACGTTATATCCTGATTATTTATCTAAAAAAATTACTTTGGGTATTATTGGTCTTGGCAATATTGGCAGCACGTTAGCACACTATGCTCAAGATTTAAATTGGCAAATTTTAGGGTATGACCCTTTTTTAGAAAAATCAGAATTAAACAACAGTGATTTTAAAGATTTATTAAACCACAGTGATGTTGTTAGCATTCATACGCCCTTAACTAAAAATACCGTGTATCCAACTTACCAATTATTCAATAAAAGCACCCTAACCCATCTCAAAAATCATGCATTATTAATTAATAGCGCGCGTGGGGAAATTATTTGTCAAAATGATTTGATTGAAAGTATCGTTGATAAAAAAATAAAAACGGTATTGGATGTTTTTCCTTTTGAGCCTAATATTGATAATAATTTATTAAATTCATTAACAATTGCCACGCCACATATCGCAGGCTATACTTTAGAAGGTAAAATTCGTGGCACTGATATAATCTATCAAAAGTTTTGTCAAACTTTTAATTTACCAATCAAACAAACTATTGAGTCATTATTACCAAATAATCCATATCATTGGCAAATACTCAAAAACGATTTATCTTTATTACCAAACTATTATGATATTTATCATGATGATAAAAAATTAAGAAATATTAATAGCCAATATAATTTTGGTAAACAATTTGATTTATTAAGAAAGGATTATCCTTTAAAAAGAGAGTGGCTGTTTAATGAATAATATAAAAAATAAGCAAACAAATGACTATCAACCTTCTTTGTCAGTGGATTTGGCCATTAGAAAAGCTCAAATGCTCGCTGATATTCGACTTTTTTTTGCTAAAAAACATGTATTAGAAATTACAACACCGATATTATCACATTATGGCAATACTGAAGTTTTTATTGATTCAGTGCGCGCCCTATTTCATCAAAACGGTCAATTAAAAACAGGTTATCTACACACATCGCCAGAATTTGCCATGAAACGAGTACTGGCAGATTATCAATTACCTATTTATCAAATTTGTCAAGTTTTTCGTGATAATGAAAAAGGCAGTAAACACAATATTGAATTTACCATGCTGGAATGGTATCGTCCACATTTTACGCTTGAACAATTAATAAATGAATTAGGTGAGTTATTAACTAAAGTTTTTCATCGTCCAATGCCAATAAAACGCTATCGTTATGCTCAAACATTTATTGACAAATTAAATATTCATCCATTTTTAGCAGATATTGACACTTTAAAACAATGCGCCATAAAACACGATATTTTTGTTGATATGGGTGATGATAAACAAAGTTGGTTAGATTTATTATTTAGTCATTTAATTGAGCCTAGTTTAGGTTTTGATTTACCAACCATCATTTTAGATTATCCACCACAAACAGCATCTCTTGCCAAAATTGAATCAGACAAGGATGGTCATTTAATCGCAAAACGTTTTGAGCTGTATATTGACGGTATTGAAATTGCAAATGCTTATGATGAATTGTCTGACGGTGAAGAATTGCTCCAACGATTTGAAAATGACAATTTTAAGCGCCAGCAATTAGGATTAAATACCATCCCTATTGATATTAATTTAATAAATTGCTGTCGAGATTTACCGCCTTGCAGCGGCATCGCTTTAGGTATTGACCGTTTGTTTATGGTTTATGGAAAACTTGATAGCATTCAAAATGCTATTACCATCACAACGGATAATGCTTAAATTTAAAAAAACCGCTTAAAAAAATAAGCGGTTTTTTAAATCATGTTGTTAATTAATCGGCTTTAGCCATTAAGCTAGCATTGCCGCCAGCAGCAGTTGTATTGACACTGCAAGAGATTTCTTCAAACACTTGCAAAATATCCACCCCTTGCTCTGATGGTAAAATACGAATTAACGCCCCATCACATTGTGCTAAAGTTTGTTTTATTGCGCTTGGTAATGGCTCCAAGGCTACCACACGACTAATTCCTGTATTTTCTGGTTTATCAGCAATTTCCAGTAAACCTTTTAAATCACCTACATAAGCAGACAACGGGCTTTCTTGCTGAACCACAACATGCACGCCTGCAACGCACAAAACAGCCAACGCGCAAACAGCTTGGAGTAAATTTCCTCCATAAATCCAAATGCGTTTTGAAGCGTGCCAGTGCAATGAATTGCGTTCGCCCGTTGGTCCTGGAAGCAAGGCTTCTGCTTTACACAAATTACGAGCAGCTGATTTTTCTAAAGTTGTTTGAACGATGCTTTTCTCTTCTGTATTAAACGGCAGCTTGTGAATCAGGGCTTCAAGGCGTTTGAGCGCGACTTCGTCCGCTTGTCCGATACGGCTCAGCGGCGGGGCAACCCATTCGGGGATACGGGTCAGTTTTTGCAGGTAGAACGAGCCGCCCGCTTTCGGACCTGTACCGGACATACCGTGTCCGCCGAACGGTTGTACGCCGACGACGGCGCCGACGATGTTGC
>CAKAQU010000175.1 GCA_916720335.1 uncultured Moraxella sp.
TTTCATGATGAGGAAGTAGGGTTACAGTTACCATAAATAATCACTTTTAAAATAATTAATTTTAATAAATAAAATTACCAATCGCTTGCTTTAGTTCCAGCTAAGGCTTGCTTGATGTTTTGATTCATAATAATTGAAGCAAAATTATCACTTAAAGGTTTTAATGCTAAAATTGCTTGATTTAGCATGGCTTTATCTTGACCATTAATCGCATCTTGCACCAGAGCAATTTTTTCTTGTAAAGCTTTTTGTTCTTTGGTGTCTAGCAATTGACCAAATTCACTTAACGCTGATTGCAGTGCTAAAATTTCACGTTCAGCCTCTACTTTTGTTTCTATCAATGCTCGATTTTCTTTATCGGTCTTAGCATGAATAAATCCCGCTTGCAACAGTTGTTCTTGTTGTTCTTGGCTTAATCCATAACTTGGTGTTACAGCAATTTGACTGCTTTTTTTGGTGGTTGTTTCCATCGCTGATACAGTCAGCTGCCCATTGGCATCCACATTAAAGGTAACCTCAATGCGCGCCAATCCTGCCTTCATTGGCGGTATGCCAAACAGTTCAAAGCGTGCCAAACTTCTACAGTCAGCCACAGTATCTCGTTCACCTTGAACAACATGAATCATCATGCCAGTTTGACCATCTTTATGGGTAGTAAAAATTTGCTTACGGGTTACAGGAATTGGGGTGTTTCTAGGAATGATAACTTCAGTTAAGCCACCCATAGTTTCAAGCCCTAAAGACAAAGGGGTAACATCAAGTAAAAGTAGATTATCGCTGTCTTTATTAATAAGTTGATGAGCAACTCTGGCTGCACCTAATGCAACGACTTCATCTGGGTTTAGTGTGCATAGGGGCTGTTTGTCAAAAAATTGATAAACCGCTTCACGAATGATGGGCATGCGAGTAGAGCCACCAACTAAGACGATTTCATTTAGGTCAGCTTTGGTTAGTTTAGCATCCAGCAAAACCTGATTGCAAACTTGCAAAGTGCGCCGTATAACAGGCTCACAAATATCTGTTAAAATCTTATTATTCATCATAGCATGAATTGTTTTATCAGCAATTTGCGCATCAACCACCACCGCATGACTGCTTGATAGCGTTTGTTTGTAGGATTTAGCAAGTTCAGCAAGTTCAGCTTTATCAGCATTTGTAAAAGATTGTGGATCAAAATTGGCTGACTTTATTAACCAATTAGCAATCAAACGGTCAATATCATCGCCGCCTAAAGCACTATTACCACCTGTTGCCAGTACTTCAAATACACCGTCTTTAAGCCGTAAAATAGAAACATCAAAAGTACCACCCCCCAAATCATAAATCAGATAATTACCAGTTTTGGCGGATTTATCCAGTCCATAAGCAATGGCAGCGGCAGTCGGTTCATTGAGTAGACGCAGTACAGTTAAACCAGCAGCAACACCAGCATCTTTAGTAGCCTGTCTTTGGGCTTCATCAAAATAGGCAGGTACAGTAATGACTGCGCCTTTGATGCTGTTTTTGGGCAATGCTGCTTCAGCATGATTTTTTAGGTAAGCCAAAATATGCGCAGACGTCTCAACAGGGGATTTATCACCTTGAGCAGTTACAAAAGACACCATAGAATCGCTATTTTGGGTGTCAGAGAGTTGATAGGGGTGGGAAAATTTAATATCGTTTTTGGTGCGACCCATAAAGCGTTTGGCAGAAACTATGGTATTTTGTTTGTCATGAAAAGACAACGCTTGATGACCAACAATAGGAACGCTACTTTTTTCACCATAATAAACCACTGATGGCAACAAAGCATGATTGCCAAAATGCAATACATTGGCTTGACCTGAACGCACCACCGTAACTAATGAATGTGTTGTGCCCAAATCAATACCAAGAGCGTAGGCATGTTCATGGGGATTTTTAGATTGATTGGGTTCGCTGATTTGAAGTAGTGCCATAATCGTAATTTTTCTAAATTGGCTAAAATATTAAAATATTAATGAAATATTGATAAAATTTGCTTGGTATTTTTAAAAACATTCAGTATCTGTGATGAAAACAAAAAATCCAACTTAAACAATTTGATGATTTATAAATTAAGATGATTTATAAATTAAAAAGTCCATCAATACATAAAATTAAACGTACAAATCATCAATATCATCAGATTGATTAAAACTGGATTGTTTGACAGTAATACTGTTGCGTAAATTACTTAAAAAGTGCAATTTTTGAGCATTTTGTACCGCAATCTGCCAATTTTTTTGCTGGTAGGCTTGGTAAAAAGCTTGACAATAATAAGCTAATTTTTCATCAACAACTGTTTGTAATGTTATCACATCTGTTAAGGTGTTCGCATCTTCTAAATCCATGCGAACTTCCATCATCTCGCCCAAAAATACAGAATCGTCAATTGAAGCACCAATCTGGGCATCGACATTTGCCAATTCTAATAAATAAATGGCTCGGCGGTCATCACAGATAAGTATATTGTAGGCGTGATTAATCAGACTTGCGTTTGTTTCAGCATCGTTGGTTTGGCTGTTGTCGGGGTGATACTTTTTTTGCAGTGCCAAAAAGCGATTTTTAAGTGTATTTTTATCAATCAAAAAATCAATAGGCAAATCAAATAAAGCAAAAAAATTGTTATTTTGAATGCTCATGATATGCCCCTTGTCAAAAACGCATGATGGTTAAAAAACATATTACACCGAAAAAGACTCGCCACAACCACATTCACCAGTTTGGTTGGGGTTGGTAAATTTAAAGCCAGAATTAAGACCTTCAGTTACATAATCCATTTTTAAACCATTTAGATAAATCAGGCTTTTTGGGTCAACAAAAACTTTTACATCTTGATTGTGAAAGACTTCATCGTTTGGGTCAGGTGTATCCACAAATTCCAG
>CAKAQU010000176.1 GCA_916720335.1 uncultured Moraxella sp.
CGCCATTAGCACGCCGCAATGACAATAACCCACATGTAACTGATCGTTTTGAAATGTTTATTGGAGGGCGTGAGCTTGCTAATGGTTTTAGCGAATTAAATGACCCAATTGACCAGGCTGAGCGTTTTATGCAGCAAGTTGCTGAAAAAGATGCAGGCGATGATGAGGCAATGCATTACGATGCAGATTTTATTGAGGCGTTAGAGTATGGGTTGCCGCCAACAGCGGGTCAGGGCATTGGTATTGATCGTTTGGTGATGTTATTTGCCAATGCACCAAGTATTCGTGATGTAATTTTATTTCCGCATATGCGTCGCAAAGATTGATGGTTTTATTTTGCATTTAATTCAATACTGAATTAAAATAAACAATTAATTAAATCATAATGGGGCGTGTTTCTATTTAAAACACGCCTTTATTTTTTAATTTATTAAAAGTTATGATGGGATAATGGGTAATTTTATTTTTTTGGAAATTTTTGTAGTGGTATGTTTAATTTCTATCATTACAACGTTATTTAATAAACGATTTTTAAATCTTCCTCAAGCGATTGGTGTGCCAATTGTTTCAGCACTATTGGTTTTTTTATTACAATGGATGGCAACTTTGTTGCATGGCAATCAATTTATTTCTATCAACATTAAAGCAATTGAAGATACGGTTGCCAAAATACAATTTTATGATTTTTTAATTAATGGCGTTATTTGTTTTATTTTAACTGCATCAGCATTAAAATTTAAAGTTTCCGATTTAAAATCATATTGGAAGCCGATTAGTATTTTAGCCAGTATTTCGTTGTTGCTTTGTGCGATTGTTTTTGGATTTTTCTTATATGGTTACCAATTTATTATTGGCAAAGAGGTTCCTTTAATTGTTTTGTTGTTATTGGGCAGTGCATTGGGAGCGACCGACCCAATTGGCATCAAGGGCGTATTAAGTTCTATTAAGGCGCCTGAACATTTGATGATAAAGCTAGAAGGTGAATCATTATTTAATGATGCCATGTGTATTGCGGTGTTTATGACAATTTTAAAAGTCATACAAGGAGCGGATTTTAATTTATTATCTGTCATTCGGCATTTATGTTATGAAATTTTAGTTGCCGTGGTTATTGGCATTGCTTTTGGTAGAATGGCACTTTATATTTTAAAAGGTAAAAATGAAACTGAATCTTTGATTTTAACTACAGCAGTTTTGGCAGCTGGTTCTTATTTGGTGGCGCTGTATGCTCATGCATCAGCTCCAATAGCCTGTGTCATAGCAGGTTTGATGGTGGGTAATCGCTGGCAAGAAATTTTAGCAGAACACGATATTTGTGAAATTAATCATTTTTGGCATACCATTGAAGGTATTATTAATTCATTTTTATTTACTCTAATTGGCCTTGAATTATTTATTTTGGACTTAACTGTAGAAATTGTGATTGGTGGTATTGTCGCATTTACTTTGTTGCATTTGGCGCGCTTTATTGCAAATTTCACTTCTTTTGCTTTTTTTCCAAGTTTGAAAAAGAGTTCTTATAAAGGCAGTCTTGAGATATTATCTTGGGGTGGGGTGCGTGGCGGTATTTCTTTAGCGCTGATTTTGGCGGTTTCGCATATTCCACAATTAAAACCTTATAACAATATTTTAATTGGCTATACTTTTATTGTGGTATTGCTATCAGGTGTGGTTTGCGGTTTGGGACTACCTGCAGTTATCAATACCTTTTATTATAATGCTGATGAACCTAAAACTGGGTTTATGGGTTGGTATCAAAGAATGATGCATAAAATTATGAATCGTTCAGATAGACTTTATGTATTGAGTGAAGATAAGTTTGGCAATCAAACCATTTCATTGTATGAACCCAATCAAGAAGAATTAAAAGCGCTGCCAGAATACAATGATGTAGCAAATGAAACGCCTGCTTCACTGAATAATCCAGATAGATTTTAAATATTTAATATTACGATGTTGTATTGTTATGTCCAATTATCAAGTTCTTGCTCGTAAATATCGTCCGAAAAATTTCTATGAATTGATTGGGCAAAATCATGTCTGTCAAGCTTTAGCCAATGCTATTGACACGCAAAGACTGCATCATGCTTATTTGTTTACAGGAACGCGCGGAGTCGGCAAGACAACCATTGCTCGAATTTTAGCAAAATGTCTAAATTGTGAAACAGGCATTACCAGTACTCCTTGTGGTGTTTGTGATGTTTGTATCAGCGTTGATGATGGACGTTTTATTGATTTAATTGAGATTGATGCGGCTAGCCGTACCAAGGTGGAAGACACTCGAGATTTGCTGGAAAATGTACCTTACGCACCAACACAAGGGCGTTATAAGGTATATTTGATTGACGAAGTGCATATGCTGTCTACACATAGTTTTAATGCGTTATTAAAAACTTTGGAAGAGCCACCTGAACATACCAAATTTATTTTAGCAACTACTGACCCGCAAAAACTTCCTGTAACTATTATTTCTCGCTGTTTGCAATTTGTGCTGCGCCCTTTACCTCAAGAGATGCTTTATCAGCATTTGATGTATATTTTAAATCAAGAACAGGTTGGATTTTGTGATAAAGCTTTATGGCAATTGGCAAAATCTGCCAAGGGCTCAGTGCGTGATGCATTGTCTTTAACTGACCAAGCAATTGCTTTTGGTGGTGGGGTTTTAACAGAAGATACCGTTACTCAAATGCTTGGATCGGTGGATAGTTTAGATATTGTGGCATTGATTGAGGATATTTTTACAGATAATCGCCCAAATCTTACCAAAACTATTTTAAAAATGCGCCAGCAGATGGTAGATGCCATTGCAATTTTAGATGATATCGCTGATACCCTACATGATTTAGCGATGATTCAAACTTTGCCT
>CAKAQU010000177.1 GCA_916720335.1 uncultured Moraxella sp.
CGCGGTTTGGTGGTTGGTAGTACAACCACAGGAAAAGGCTCAGCGCAAGTCCAGCGTGATGATTTAGCGCTAGGCTCAGCAACCTTGACTCAGCGTAAATTCTACCGTATAAATGGTGGTAGCACTCAAAATAAAGGCGTTGTTCCTGATATTGAATTGGTTAATATCTATGAAGGCATGGAACTTGGCGAACGCGAATATAAAAACCCTTTGGAATGGGATACTATTAATTCCACTGATTTCAAAGCAGAAGGCAAATATTCCAAATCGTTAATTGATAGTTTGATTGAAAAATCCAACACTCGTCAAAAACAAAATCCACAGTTTAAATATTTGCAAGAAGTCAATAACATACGTCTTGCTGAAGATGACAAAAAACCAGTGGATGTAAATATTGATAAGCGCCGTTTAAGAACTCAAATGGTGGAAAAGAAAATGCTAATGGCAGAAAACATGCGCCGTCAAGCTGTAGGTGAAAAACCTTATTTGGATTGGACGACTTATCAAGCTAGCATCGATGCACTTAGCGAAGAACGCAGTTTGCTAAAAGAAAATCAGCGCCCAAAACTGCCTGAAGATGAAGCATATGTAATAGAAGCAGCAACATTGATGTTTGATGCTAGAAACACCAATGGTCAAAAATAGTCAAAACTATTTGTTGAATCGGGGTTTGGTGAGATGTCTTGGATTAAAATTTTACTAGGTAAATCACCAAAAACTTGTTATAATCAACAAAATTTGCCACACAAATTTATTTGTATTTACTTTGTAATTTAGGAGTCTTTATGGCTATTGAGCGCACCCTTTCTATCGTAAAGCCTGACGCAGTTGGCGGTAATCACATTGGTGAAATTTTTGCCCGTTTTGAAAAAAATGGTTTAAAAATCGTTGCTACCAAAATGAAACATCTTTCTAAAGAAGAAGCTGAAGGTTTTTATGCTGAACATAAAGAGCGCGGTTTTTTTGCTGATTTAGTGGCATTTATGACTTCAGGACCTGTTGTGGTATCTGTATTGGAAGGCGAAAACGCTGTATTGGCTCACCGTGAAATTTTGGGTGCAACCAATCCAAAAGAAGCGGCAGCAGGTACAATTCGTGCTGATTTTGCAACCAGCATCGATGAAAACGCTGCACACGGTTCAGACAGTACCAATTCAGCGGCTCGCGAAATTGCTTATTTCTTTGCTGACAATGAAATTTGCCCACGTACTCGCTAATTTTTGACTCAAAAACGACCATTATATGCAACGATAATGGTCGTTTTTTATGGGTTTTTTCTGACTTTTATAAAAATATTTAGTATAATAACGCGCTTATTTATTTCATTTACTGTATTTATGTCTGATAAAATTCCTGTTATTTGCTCCGATATTATTGATTTTAATAGTGAACAAAATTCAATCATGGACTTTGATTGTTCCAATCGCACCAATTTATTGGGCTTATCAAAGCAGGAGCTGACAGATTTTTTTGTTGCTTTGGGCGAAAAATCATTTCGAGCAACTCAAGTAATGAAATGGATTTATCAGTTTGGGGTTACTGATTTTAATCAAATGAGTAATTTATCCAAAGCTTTGCAGAAAAAACTAGCTCAGGTAGCACACATCACCCCGCCTGTGGTGAAATTTAAAAAATTTAGTGAAGATAGTACCAGAAAGTGGGTATTTGAAGTAGCGGGCGGTTCTTTGGTGGAAACAGTATTAATTCCAGCAGAAGATGGTAAGCAATTTGGGCGTAAGACTTTATGCGTTTCATCGCAAGTAGGTTGTGCTTTAGACTGTTCATTTTGTAGTACTGGAAAACAAGGTTTTGAGCGAGATTTGACAGCCAGTGAAATTATTGGTCAACTTTGGGTTGCTAACCAGTCCTATATGACCGATGTTCCTATTTTAGAGCGTCAAAATCTGGTAACTAACGTGGTCATGATGGGCATGGGAGAGCCTTTGCTAAATTATCAACCGGTTGTTACTAGTATGTCCTTGATGCTTGATGATAATGCATTTGGTTTGTCCAAACGTCGTGTTACGCTTTCTACATCAGGCATTGTGCCAAAAATGTATGATTTAGCAAAAGATATAGATGTAGCGCTTGCCATCAGTTTGCACGCTCCCAATGATGAGCTGCGTAATGAACTGGTGCCAATTAATAAAAAATATCCTTTGTGTGAACTGATGCAAGCAGCCAAAGCTTATGTTTATGATGAAAATCCTCGCCATAAAAAGCACGTTACCATTGAATATGTGATGTTACAAGGTGTTAATGATAGTGATACACACGCACACCAGCTTGTTACACTATTACAAGACTTGCCCAGTAAAATTAATCTGATTCCTTTTAATCCATTTCCGCATGCGCCTTATTCTCGTTCTAGCAACAACCGTATTCGGGCGTTTGCAGAAATTTTAAATCAAGCAGGGTTTGTATGCACTGTACGTCAAACCCGAGGTGATGATATTGATGCGGCGTGTGGACAATTAGTTGGTCAAGTTACAGACAAAACACGACGTGCAAAAAAATGGCAAGAAAAAGTTGCTAAAAATCAACAATTAAACCCTTAAAGCACAGTGAAAAAGTTGGCAAATTTTCAGATACTTGTTAGAATGAAAGAGTCTATCCTGTAAACTTATTGGGTAATTTTATGAAACGTATAACAACAATTTTAACACTAAGTATCATTGTGGCAGGGTGTGCGGCTACGCCAACAAGCTCAACATCGGTTGGTGGTGCTTATCAAGGGGTTGACCCATCAACTCGAATCACTGATAAAGCTGAACTGGCTCGAGTACGCACAGCACTGGCGGCGCAATACATTAGTGAAAGAAAATTGGAC
>CAKAQU010000178.1 GCA_916720335.1 uncultured Moraxella sp.
AAATTTTTCGGCTTATCCCAAAAAATGGGGGCTAAAATCTCCAGACAAAAATATTGACCATCGCCGTGTTCCTAACATTGCCACTTATTTTAAGCGTAAAGGCTATCAAGTCAAAGATGGTGTTTATAAATCGGGTGATATTGTCACTTGGGATTTGGGCTCTGGACTTGTACATATTGGCATCGTATCAGATAAAAAAAGCCAAAGCCGAGTGCCACTGATTATTCACAACATCGGTTCTGGTACAAAAGAAGAAAATATTTTATATAAATTTAAAATCACAGGACACTATCGCATTCCCCAAAATCACCACCATGATTAGGTGATTGAACAAATTTTTGTTATAATTGATTTTTTGTAATGAGAATTTGTATGGGATTTAATTGTGGTATTGTTGGCTTGCCAAATGTTGGCAAATCCACCTTATTTAATGCATTAACCAAAGCAGGTATTGCGGCAGAAAACTTTCCTTTTTGCACCAAGGACCCCAATACAGGCATCGTGCCTGTACCCGACCCGCGTTTAAAAGAATTGGCAAAGATTGTTAATCCAGAACGCGTAATTCCCACTAGCATGGAATTTGTAGATATTGCAGGACTTGTTGCAGGTGCATCCAAAGGTGAAGGAATGGGCAACCAGTTTCTTGCCAATATCCGTGAAACTGATGCCATCGCCCATGTAGTTCGCTGTTTTGACGATGATAACGTGATTCATGTGGATGGACGAGTCAATCCTTTATCTGATATTGAAACTATCAATACTGAGCTTGCACTTGCTGACCTTGAAGCGGTAACGCGCGCTATCACCAATTTGAGCAAAAAGGCCAAAGGTGGTGATAAAGATGCTCAAGCATGCCTAAATGTGTTTCAAAAAATTGAACCGTTTTTGGCGGACGGTAAACCTGCTCGTATGGCAAACTTAGACAATGATGAGAAAAAAATCATTAAAAGTTATGGTCTTATCACGTTAAAACCCGTCATGTACATCGCTAATGTTGCTGAAGATGGCTTTGAAAACAATCCACATTTAGATGCAGTTACCGAATTTGCCAAAGCTGATAATGCTATCGTTGTGCCACTATGCAATCAAATTGAGGCAGAAATCGCTCAACTTGACGAAGATGAAAAAGCAGAATTTTTAGAAGGCATGGGCATGAATGAAGCAGGTCTTGACCGCGTGATTCGTGCAGGTTATGAATTGTTAAATTTACAAACCTATTTTACCGCTGGCGTCAAAGAAGTGCGTGCTTGGACAGTGCGTGTTGGAGCAACCGCTCCAGAAGCAGCTGGGGTGATTCACACCGATTTTGAACGCGGATTTATTCGTGCTGAGGTTATCGCTTATAATGACTTTATTGAGTATGGCGGCGAAAAAGGAGCGGCGGCAGCTGGCAAATCTCGCTTAGAAGGCAAAACTTATATTGTTGCAGATGGCGATGTTATGCATTTTCGGTTTAACGTGTAACTTAACACAACGACCAAATAATAAAAGCCAAACGTTATCAGGTTTGGCTTTTATATTTTATTTATCTTCTGTTTTATTTAATTTATTGCTGCATTTTTTGACAAAGCTTCACATTAACCGCTACAAACTGCTCCCAAGATAATTTCTCTTTTAAATGAGTCTTGTAATAATTTTCCACCTGACAAATCAGTGGTCTATTTTCGTAGATTTGGCATAAGTTTGTATCTTCATCCAAATACTGACACACAGCATCCCCACGACTTAAATAGGCGGTCAAAGAGCTATCTCCAACACGCCGACAACACTGTCCGCAAGCAGTGCAAGGAAAAGGGGTTGGTAAATTATCAAAATTCAATTTCTTTAACACGGTCATTTTTTAAATCCAACATTAAGTTTTGCATGTCTTTTAATGGTGAAGATTGCACCACGCCCAAAATACCACTTATTGCCAAATTTATTGTTTCGATGTTGTTGTTTTCCAAACCTTTGTCTAAAGCACTAAAAAAACCATCAAACACTGTCCGCCTTTCAGCAAAACAATGGTGCAAATACTGACTTAATAACTCTTTTTGACTACGAATCTCTTCAAGGCGTATATCACGCCATGAATTGATTGTTGCACGTTTGGTTCGTTCTTGCTCAGATATCAACAAATAGTTTTGATAACTATCCATCAGCTTATCCATTGCGGATATAATTGCATTTTGAGAACCAATTGACGATTGAATCGTGTCATTTGCTTTAATTAAAATACCTTTCATAATCCATCTCAAACATAAAGTTTATCATTTAGCCAATCTTATCACTCAGGTAAAATTCAAATATCCTGAACATTTATGTTTAATGCCCAGAACAGGCGAACCATCTTTTTCCATAATAGGTGTGTTAATGATTGTTTTGATGGCTTTGCCAATCGATAACATTGTTATCAAATTTGGGTCATTATAGCTGGCAACCTTTACACTCTCAAATTTTTCTACCAAAATTGATAAAGTCTTACTAATCTCTCTGGCATTTTCCTGCAACCCTTTTAATGATTTCTCAATTAAATCAAATTGTGCAACCGCTTCATCAATTTCAGCAGAATATTCATGAGCTTGAGTTAAGGCTTCTTCAGCTTTGCCCGCCATCACAAACCCCGCTACTGCCAGTGCAGGGCCTGCAACAATACCGCCAAGTGCCAACATGCCGCCTGTCATACCAAACCCACCGGCTGCCAAAGAACCGCCGCCTAACCAAGCTAAAGTTGCGTTTGTTGCTGCAGCACCCGACAATGAAGCAATGGCTGTACCTGTTGATGCTGTTGCCTCTGGATCGAATGGTGCCTTGTTGTAAAGCATG
>CAKAQU010000179.1 GCA_916720335.1 uncultured Moraxella sp.
CATTTATGAATTTAGCTCATTAGATGATTTAAAATTGACCTTGGCTCATGAATTAGGTCACGCTCTAGATATTGGTCATAATGACGACCCTAGCGCATTGATGTATTCTATGGCAGGCGAACAGGATATGGCGAATTTTAAATTAAAACCCGCTGACATTGAATTGTTAAATCATCGTGGTGAACATGATCGGCTATTTTAAAATCAAATGTTGCTCAAAGGTTGCTTTTAATGCACTGATATTTTCTTCATTTGGATGAATGCGAAAACGAGTATTTACCTGGATACCACAAGTAGCACAGTCATCATAAAGATAGATAAATACAGGTAAACATCCATCAGACACTGATAAATTATCAGCATTATTAAATGAATCGTCTTTGTTAATCGTGGTCAAAAATTCAGAGCTTGGCGGATTATTTTCTTTAAGTAGCCCAAATAACTCAGTCATTTTTTGTGTATCTTGACTGTGTATTTTGATGTGCAAAGCTGTTAGGTAATTAAGCCGACATTCTAAGAGTGAGTAAGCGTAACGCAATGTAGCAAAAAGCCGTCCATCACTTTCTCTAGCGGTGAGTTTGACTATGATAATTTCACCAATTTTAAACAAATGTTTGAGTCGGTTAAATTGCTCTAAATAACAACTGATTTCACGTCGATAAGTTCCATCATCTAAAGTAATGGCAACACGATTGCCAAAGTTTGCAACATCAAAAATCAGCCCTGCAACTTTGCTAACATCCTTAAATCCTGTATCACTAAGCTGGGCTAAACTAGCCGTTGTTGTGTAATTTTTTAGTTCTTGACGGTATTCATCCATTGGATGTCCTGTCAAATACAAACCTAGTTTAGCGTTTTCGCCTGCCAAACGTTCTTTACTGCTCCAAATAATCGGCGCTAAAGGCGGCGCGACAGACAGCCCATCATCAACTTCAGCAAATAAATCCAGCGTACCATTGTTTTTATTTTCCCGATTTTGGTTGGCAACCTCCATAGCTTTGGGTAGCTGCTCCCATAAACCGCCACGAATTTGATAATTTTGGTTTTTACCGTCAAGATTTTGTAAATGTGGCGCAAGTTTATATGCCAAATCATCAAAACAGCCAGCCAAAATCAATGCTTCTAAAGCCAATTTACCCACTTTTTTGGTATCAACGCGGTTGCAAAAATCGTATAAATCCTGAAATTCCCCATCTTTTCTTGCCTGAACGATACTGGCAACAGCATCAATACCCACACCTTTTACAGCACCTAAGCCATAAATGATGGTTTGTGGATCGTCTGCGATAAATTGCCATTGGCTACGGTTTACACTGGGTGGAAGCACGGTTAAACCAAAGTTTTCTTTGCAATCATTAATCAAAAAAACCACAGTGTCTGTATCGCTCATCTCCGATGTTAAAACCGCTGCCATAAATTCGGCAGGGTAATAATATTTTAAATAAGCGGTTTGATAGGCGAGCACACCATAAGCCGCTGAATGTGATTTGTTAAAACCGTAACCGGCAAATTTTTCCACCAAATCAAAGATTTTTGCCGCCAAATCCCCATCAATATGCTGACCAATAGCCCCTTGTACAAAAACTTCTCGCTGTTTTGCCATCTCTTCAGGTTTTTTCTTACCCATAGCACGTCGCAACATATCAGCTCCGCCAAGCGTATATCCTGCTAAAACTTGGGCAATCTGCATCACCTGCTCTTGATAAACGATGACGCCATAGGTAGAGTGTAAAGCAGGCTGCAATGAGGCATGTTGAAAGTTTGGGTCAGGATAAGCAACTTCTTGAATGCCATGTTTTCGGTCAATAAAATCTGACACCATGCCTGATTCTAAAGGACCTGGACGATATAAAGCGCACATTGCAATGACGTCTTCAATATTAGTTGGCTTTAGCTGTTTTAAATATTTTTTCATGCCACTGCTTTCAAGCTGAAACACTGCTGTGGTATTGCCAGATTGTAAAACATTTTGGTAGACATCTTTGTCGTCAAGTGGTAGGGTGTCCAAATCAATGGGCGCTTCCCCTTCTTTTTGACGACGTTTATCAATGTTATCAATTGCTGCCTTGATAACAGTTAAATTACGAAGTCCTAAAAAGTCAAATTTTACCAATCCAACCGCTTCAACATCATCTTTGTCGTATTGACTGACAAAATGCCCTTCGTCATCACAATATATTGCGCTAAAATCACTAATTTGATTGGGGGCAATTAAGACCCCGCCAGCATGTTTGCCAACATTTCGGGTAATGCCTTCCAATTTTTTTGCCATTTCCCAGACTTCTAGTGCTAATTCATGGTCAAGTGTATCAGGATTGGTTAACAAATCCTTTAATTGAGGCTCTTCTTCAATAGCTTGGTCAAGAGAAATCCCCGGTGTTTTAGGAATTAGTTTGGATATCTTATCACCAAGCCCATAAGATTTACCTTGCACTCGCGCCACATCTCGCACCACCGCTCTTGCTGCCATGGTGCCAAAGGTGATAATTTGGGAAACGGCTTTTCTGCCATAAGTATGAGCGACATAATCAATCACGCGGTCGCGCCCTTCAATGCAAAAATCCACATCAAAATCAGGCATGGATACCCGTTCTGGATTTAAAAATCGCTCAAACAGTAAATCGTATTTTAAAGGGTCAAGGTCGGTAATATTTAGAGAGTATGCTACCAGTGACCCTGCCCCAGAACCACGACCTGGACCAACAGGCACCCCATTTTCTTTTGCCCAGCGAATGAAGTCCATAACAATTAAAAAATAACCTGGAAACCCCATTTTAAGAATGATATTAATCTCATAATCTAA
>CAKAQU010000180.1 GCA_916720335.1 uncultured Moraxella sp.
AGAAGGGTTTGCAAAAAATTATCGTCTTGCCAGTGAACGATTTAAGACCGCGATTGATGAAATTGACAAAACAATTATACATTTACAAAAAACCAGAGAAGCCCTATTGTCTTCAGAAAATAATTTAAGATTGGCAAATAATAAAGCTGATGATTTAAGTGTCAAAAAACTTACCAAAAATAATCCAACCATGAAGGCAAAATTTGATGCTTTAAGTGAATCAAATTACCAATAAATAATTCATAGGTAATTACAAACAGTCGCCACACGCTTATTGTAAAATTTTAAATAACAAAACCAAACAAAAGCGTATGTGGCGCTGTGACATGTTTTAAAAGCAAATTTAAACTAAATGTGTTAAATATTTTTACAAATTTAAAACCAGACACAAATCCGTAACAAATTTTTAGGCAAAAATTTTAAACCAACATTACAAAATAAAAAATCTTAAGAAGTATTTAGTCAAGTCAAAATAATGCATTTGTTTAATTTTTTAAAATTCCATCTTATATTTTTAGGAAAATTAAATTTATAATTTTTAACCCCTTTTCAATTTAGAAATTTTTTTGTAAAATTCAACGCGTCAAGAACAATTGTACTTAAATTTAACAAAATCTTTTCACTTTCAATAATTTTAGTTTTAGACGCTATGCTTTTTACCAAAAACTGGCGCATGTCACCCATTAAATTAGCTGCCTTTGTTTCTGCCTATTTTGCTTTTGTGCTAAATTGGGCATTTTTTCGAGCAGTATTTGAACTGTATCAACCAATTGGCACAATCAGTGATTATTTTATTTACACCGTACCAATTGTCTTGTGGGCGTTGTGTTATGGGGTATTTTTGCTGTTATCTATTCCTTATTTACATAAAGTTATCATACCAATATTACTTCTTATCAGTGCAGCAATCAGTTATCATTCTGTGTTTTTTAATGTGTATTTTGA
This sequence comes from uncultured Moraxella sp., assembly GCA_916720335.1. Lineage (GTDB taxonomy): Bacteria > Pseudomonadota > Gammaproteobacteria > Pseudomonadales > Moraxellaceae > Moraxella. The sequence goes on from CAKAQU010000180.1 coordinate 946, forward strand.
TAAAGACATGCTCGACAATGTCCTGCAAACCACGCCTGCTGAAAGTATACGCATGATATCGTTTAGTTATGTTGCATGGCTTTTATTCTTGGGTGTACTACCAACAATACTTTATATTAAAGTCAAATGCACATACAGCATTTGGTGGCAAGAAATTATAAAACGCATTGCTACATTGATGGCATCTTTGATGATAATTGGTGGTGTAGCAACAATATTCTATCAAGATTATGCGTCCTTTTTTCGCAGTCATCTTGTTGTCAAGCATTTAATTGTGCCATCTAACTTTGTTGCTGCAAGCATTAGCAAAATTAAAAAAATGCGTGCTGCCAACACGCCTTATTTAGCAATCAATAAAGACGCTAAATTACAAAAAACTGATGATAAGCGTAATGTGCTTATTTTTATACTCGGTGAAACAACTCGTGCACAAAACTGGGGGTTAAATGGTTACAAAAATCAAACCACACCAAAACTTGCTCAGCGCATAAAAAATGGAGAAGCAGTCATTAATTTTTCAGATGTTAGCAGTTGTGGTACAGCAACGGCGCTATCGGTGCCTTGTTTATTTTCTGACATGGGACGCGAGCAATACGATGAAACTAGAGCAAAAAGCCAAGACAACGTCCTAGATGCTTTGCAATATGCTGGTGTGCAAATTCAATGGATTGAAAATAACAGTGATTGTAAAGGCGTCTGCACACACATACCAACAACCAAGACCATTCATTTAAACTTACCAAATTATTGCACAAATGGTGAGTGCTTGGATAATATTATGCTGCCTGAACTGGATAAAATATTAGACACGCCATCTAATAATGACCTCATGGTTGTATTACATACCATTGGTAGTCATGGACCAACCTATTTTGAGCGTTACACTGATAAAGAACGACTATTTACACCAACGTGTGACACTCAAGAAATCAATCGTTGTAATGACGAAGAATTACGCAACACTTACGATAACAGTGTGGTTTATGTAGACCAATTTATTGATGCGATTATTACGCGCCTGCAACAACATCAAGATTGGAAAAGTAGCGTAATTTATGCTTCAGATCACGGCGAATCGTTGGGCGAAAATGGAATTTATCTTCATGGTACACCCTATGCAATTGCCCCAAAATATCAAACTCAAATACCAATGGTGCTGTGGCTTTCTCCAACATGGATCGAAGCCAAAGGAATAAATGTTGATTGTTTGCAAAAGCATCATCAAAAACCATATTCACACGACAATATTTTTCATACATTAATTGGCTTAAGTGATGTTAATCCCGATACTGTCAAAAATTATCAAGCCAATCTAGATATTATCGCAAATTGTCATTAACGTTTATTTTTGATAAAAACTACTAAAAGGTTGTCCAAATTTCATGAGGCGGCCTTTTTCATGACTGCCCGCTATACCCTGTTAGAGGCATGGTTTTATCGATTAACTAAGTCAACATATCAACGGTGGTAGTGCGGCTGAGTATGAGGGAAAATTGAAAACCTGTGAATTGCTTTTAGTGATTTAATTTTAAGCCAGAATAAATGGGATTTAGGGAAATGGAAAATAAAAACTTACTAACATTTAAAAACAAATAAAGTATGATAGAATGACTGATTTAACATAGTTATTTTGCTAATACAAACAATACAAAAGTTAAATATGATGGAAATACAAGATTGGGGCGGCGGTTTAACTCAACATGAGGTTGAGGCCATTGAAAAAATCAAACAGGCTTTTCAAGCTTCTGAAAATAACAAAACAGTAAAAAGACAGGGA
>CAKAQU010000181.1 GCA_916720335.1 uncultured Moraxella sp.
TAACCAGCCTGTTTGTCAGTAATGTTCATCACAACAACTTGGGTTGGAGCAAGCCAAGCTGGCATAAATCCAGCGTAGTGCTCAATCAACATGCCAATAAAGCGCTCAAACGACCCTAAAATTGCACGATGAAGCATCACAGGACGTTCTTTATCGCCATTTTCATTAATAAAATCAGCATCTAAGCGCTCTGGTAAGTTAAAATCAAGCTGGAGTGTACCACACTGCCACATGCGACCTAAACAGTCTTTTAGACTAAACTCAATTTTAGGACCATAAAACGCTCCTTCACCTTCTTGAAGTTCCCATGCAAGCCCTGCATCATCCAAAGCATCGGCAAGACCTTTTTCAGCGGCATCCCACAACTCATCAGCACCGACTCTTTTTTCTGGACGAGTGGAAAGTTTCATGACCACATCATCAAAACCAAAATCTTTATAGACATTTAAAGTTAATTGAATAAAGTTTTGCGCTTCTTCTTTGATTTGGGCATTGGTGCAAAAAATATGAGCATCATCTTGAGTAAAACCGCGTACTCGCATGATACCATGAAGAGAACCTGATGGTTCATTGCGATGGCACGAACCAAATTCAGCAAGACGAAGTGGTAAATCGCGATAGGATTTTAAGCCTTGGTTGAATACTTGCACATGACAAGGGCAATTCATTGGCTTAATGGCATAATCCCGACTTTCACTATGGGTTGTAAACATATTTTCAGCATAATTTTCCCAATGCCCTGATTTTTCCCATAAACTTCTATCTACGATTTGTGGAGTTTTGATTTCAAGATAGCCATTATCTTTTTGGATTTGGCGCATGTATTGCTCTAAAACTTGCCAGATTGTCCAGCCGTTTGGATGCCAAAAGACCATGCCTGGCGCCTGTTCTTGTAAATGAAATAAGTCCAGTGCTTTACCAATTTTACGATGGTCACGTTTTTCAGCTTCTTCGATGCGTTTGATGTATTCATTCAATTGCTTTTTATCTGCCCAAGCAGTGCCATAGATGCGCTGAAGTTGTTCATTTTTGGCATCACCACGCCAATACGCTCCACTGATTTTGGTCAGTTTAAATGATTTTAAGAAGCGAGTATTAGGTACGTGCGGTCCTCGGCACATATCAATATATTCTTGGTGATAATAAAGCCCCATAGCAGTTTCATTTGGCATATCATCAATCAAGCGCAGTTTATAATCTTCGCCACGTGCTTGAAACACAGCAATCACCTCATCGCGAGGCGTCATTTTTTTAATAACATCATAATCTTGATTAATCAGTTCCACCATACGCGCTTCAATGGCAGCCATGTCTTCAGGTGTAAATGGTTTTGGGCTGTAGATATCGTAATAAAAACCATCTTCAATCACAGGTCCAATCACCATTTTAACATCAGGATACAGTTGTTTTACCGCATGACCTAATAGATGAGCGCAAGAATGACGGATGATTTCCACGCCTTCTGCGTCTTTTGGTGTGATGATTTGTACGTGAGCGTCTTGGGTAATGGGGTCACAAGCGTCTTTTAACTGACCATTGACACGTCCAGCAACAGTTGCTTTGGCAAGACCTGCTCCAATACTTTGAGCGATTTCCATTACAGTTGTTGCGCCATCAAAATGTTTTATATTACCATCTGGTAAAGTAATTGCGACCATAATAAATCCTTTGGTGTAAGTCTAGCCAAACACCATAACAAAATAATCAATATAAAAATTCATTATATTACCATAATATTGATAAAAAATGTTTGGATTAACAAGGTGTTTATCAATTTTATTAATCAGTGCATTATTTATTTCGCATTAGAAATATTAAATGGATTTTGTTATACTGTTACTATTGACTTTTTAATTGATAATGAGTATCATTTTCAATTAAAAGTAAACCATATTGATTTATGGTTATATTGAGTTGTTTTAAGGAAAAGGCGATGAAGTTTTTAACATTATTTTTGGCTTGTATTGGTATTTGTTGGGCGATTTCAGGTTGTAACAAACCGCAAGAAACAACCCAAAATACAGCTCAAACCACTAAAAATGAGAAGTTTACTGTAGTAACCACCTTTACCGTGATTGCTGACATTGCTCAAAATGTTGCAGGCGATAAAGCGGTTGTAGAATCCATCACCAAAGCAGGGGCGGAGATTCATGATTATGAGCCAACCCCACAAGACATTGCTAAAGTGCAAAAAGCAGATTTGATTTTGTGGAATGGGCTGAATCTAGAGCGTTGGTTTGAAAAATTTTACCAAGATGCTAAAGATGTACCTGCGGTGGTGGTTACAGAAGGCATTACACCCATCAACATCAAAGAAGGGTCTTATAAGGATATGCCAAATCCGCATGCTTGGATGTCACCATCTAATGCATTGATTTATGTAGAAAATATTAAAAATGCCTTGATAAAATATGACCCCGAGCACAAAGATGATTACATCAAAAATGCTCAAATTTACAGTGATAAAATTAAAGCATTAGACAAACCACTGCGCGAAAAACTGGATAAAATTCCAGCTGATAAACGCTGGTTGGTTACCAGTGAAGGGGCGTTTAGTTATTTGGCACAAGATTATAACCTAAAAGAAGCTTACTTGTGGCCGATCAATGCAGAGCAGCAAGGTTCGCCCAAACAGGTTAAAGATTTAATTGATGTGGTGCGCACCAATAAAA
>CAKAQU010000182.1 GCA_916720335.1 uncultured Moraxella sp.
AAGAGTGTTCATAATTACTGGCATATCCTGCATTTACTTTAAAACCATAATCTTTATCACTATTTCTTAACAAATCATTAGCATCTACTGTTTTAGCTACAATTGCACCATTGGTTGCACCAATACCAGCCGATGCACTGCCTGCACCTTTTTGAACACTGACAATTTTAACCAAAGACGGATCAAGCATAAATCTGCCTTGATGGTATAAAATTTGTGCATCGCTATAAGCATTATCCACTTTGACATCAATAGAGTTTTGTCCCATACCACGAATCGTAATATATTGAGATGTGCCATTACCCCCTGCAAAATCAATCGCGGGCTCTTCTCTTAGTAATCCGCGCAAATCCGTTGCTGTACTTTCATCCTTGGCTTTAGAGGTAACCACATTGGTTTTGGTTTTTGTGCCTTGTCTATCAATATTGACAATCATGGTTCCTAATTCAACGTGCGGATTGTCTGTTTCATTGGCGTAGCTATGTTGTACAGCCAAGATGCTGATGACTGCAGCGGTTAAAGGGGTGAGTTTTTGCATACTTGCTCCGTGTGTTTGACAAACAGGTTGTTATATTGTTACTTTTTAATTATAAAAGTATAACAAAAAATAAAATATTGTTGGATTATACTAAAACAATAATCTGATGTAAATAAAAATTATTATCATTATTTTTTATATGCTTATTTTATTTTGTGTTATAAACTGTAAAGTTTTAATAAAAATCAAAATAATATAACATAATAAAAAACACCCATCATTGGGTGTTTACTTTTAAAAAGCGTTAATCAAAATTCTACGGTATCAGTAGGCGAGCTGTTTTCACTGGCATTAGTATCAACGGGCATGTCGTTTTCAAAAACAAAATCTTCCTCGCTATCATCAAACACAAAATCGCTTGGCGTTTGTGCTTTATCATCTGTACCAACGTCATCAAATTTTGGTTTGCGTCGTGTAAAGCCAGTATCGTCGCTTGCATAGCAATCGCTGCGTTCTTTGGGCATAAACTCAGTGATGACGGGAACTTTGATGGCATTTGGACAGTATTCTTGGGTGAGTTTACCCGTTCCATTTTCCAGCCAAACTTCAGCAATCTTATCAGGTGTGTCAAAGTGAACAGGAGTGAGGCTTAAGCGTCTCATATAGTCAATCCAAATTGGTAAAGCGCCTTTACCGCCTGTTAAGCCAAACGGTTTATTATCATCACGACCAACCCAAACCACGCTAACATAGTTGCCGCTAAAGCCTGCAAACCATGCATCACGTGCATCATTGGTTGTGCCTGTTTTGCCAACAAGATTTAAATTATCTCCAAGCGCCAAAGCATCTTTTGCTGTGCCCTCTGTAATAACTTTAGCAGTGGCAAAGTTTGCCAAATACATGGCTTCAGGAGGAATTCTTGGGGTAGTTTGAATACTATTTTGATTGCGTTGCAAAACATCACCTTTTTCACTGATGACTGTGCGAATGCTGTGAATGGGGGTGTGATAACCACCTGATGCAAAAATTTGATAAACACCAAGCATTTGCATAGGTGATAAATCTACTGCGCCCAACAATACCGAAGGGTAACTTAATAAATTGCCCGTAATGCCCAGCTGATGCATTTGTTTTTGGAAAGTATTTAAACCAAATTCCATGCCAACATTGACCGCTGCTTGGTTGTAAGAATTTGCCAAAGCAGTCATCAAAGGCACATCTCCATGACTTCTGCCATTATAGTTTTTGGGCGTCCATTCACTTTTGCCAGCTTGATAAGAAATGGCTTCATCTTTGACAGAGCTTGCTAGATTATAAGTGCCAGACTGTAAGGCAGTTAAATAAATTACAGGTTTTAATAGTGAGCCAACCTGACGTTTTGCGTCAATTGCCCGGTTAAATCCTGTAAATTCATTGCTTCCGCCAATAATGGCAACCAGTTCACCTGTTTTTACATCCGCACTCACCAAGGCGCTTTCTAATAAAGCAGTATGTTGGTTGGATTTTTTGAGTGTGGTTAATTTGTTTTTAATTGCTTGATTGGCTGAATGTTGTGCAATTGGGTCAAGCGTTGAGATGATTTTTAAGCCTGCTCTGCGTAAATCTGATTCTTTGTAATATTTCTTTAATTCTCTGTGTACGATGTCAAAAAAATCAGGAAAAGCCGATTTGGCAATCGATGGATTTTGAGCAATCTTTAGGGGCAAATCTTTAGCAGCTAAAAAATCCTCCTGACTGATTTTATTTTGATTAAGCATGTTTTCCAAAACCGTATTTCGTCGTGCCAGTGCTCGTTCAGCATGTTTTTTTGGGTTGTAATAGCTTGGACCCTTGGCAAGACCAACTAAAAGTGCATATTGGTCAAGACGTAATTCAGATAAGGGTTTGTTAAAATAAAATTCCGACGCTACTCCAAAACCATTAACACTGCGATTACCATTTTGCCCTAGATTGATTTCGTTTAGATAGGCTAATAAGATATCATCTTTAGTATAATGACGCTCCAAAAGCAGCGCCATAATTGCTTCATTAATCTTGCGTTTAAATGTGCGTTCAGAACTTAAATAAAAGTTTTTAATCAGCTGCTGCGTG
>CAKAQU010000183.1 GCA_916720335.1 uncultured Moraxella sp.
AAATCTTTAGCAGGAGCTGACTCGCCAAAGGTGGTCATGCCAATGATTTTTCCATCCAGGCCAACAAACTTATACCAATAATCACAAATACCTGCTTCAACAGCAACTCGGGCACGAATGTGATTTGGTAGAACTTGTTGGCGGTATTCCAAAGACTGCTTTTCAAAGGCTTCCACGCATGGCATCGATACCACACGCACCCCATCAAGCTGATTATAAGCGTTGATTGCAAGCTCTACTTCTGAGCCTGTTGCAATGATGATGGCTTTTAATTCACCTTTTTCTTTTACTAAAATATAGCCGCCCTTAGCAATATCTGCAATTTGTTCATCACTGCGAATTTGATGTGGTAAATTTTGACGAGATAAAATCAGCGCCGTAGGAGCAGTTTTAGTTACAATTGCCTGCTTCCAAGCCACCGCTGTTTCAACAGCATCACAAGGGCGCCATGTATAATGATTGGGAGTATTTCTTAAACTGGCAATTTGTTCTACAGGCTGGTGAGTTGGTCCGTCTTCACCCAGTCCAATTGAATCGTGAGTATAAACCTGAATGATGCGCTGTTTCATTAATGCTGCCATACGCACTGCATTGCGAGCATATTCCATAAACATCAAAAACGTTGCTGTAAACGGAATGAATCCACCATGCAGCGCCACACCATTGGCAATGGCGGTCATACCAAATTCACGTACACCATAATGCACATAGTTACCATCAGTATGTTCTTGTACACCTTTTGCATCTTTCCATAATGTCAAGTTTGACCCCGCCAAATCTGCCGAACCGCCTAAAAATTCAGGCAATAATGGAGCAAAAGCAGCGATGGTGTTTTGGCTGGCTTTACGGGTGGCGAGCGATTCGCCCTTTTGTTGAGTTTGATGAATAAATTCGTCTGCTTTTTGAATAAAATCTTCAGGTAATTCGCCATTTAGACGACGCAATAGCTCTTTTGCATCGTGTGGGTAGTTTGCTTGATAGTGAGCAAATTTTTCATTCCACGCCTGTTCAAGCGCTTCACCCTTAGATTTAGCATCCCATGCCTGATAAATAGACTGAGGAATTTCAAATGCAGGAAAATGCCAACCCATCTCTTGACGAGCTAAAGCAATTTCATCGGCACCCAGTGGTGCGCCATGACAATCTTCTTTACCTTGTTTATTTGGTGAGCCTAGACCAATAACTGTTTTACAGATGATTAGTGTTGGTTTGGTTGTTTCTGCCTTGGCAGCTTGGGTGGCTTTCGCAATCGCTTGGCTGTCATGTCCATCTACGTTTAATACTTGCCAATTGTAAGATTCAAAGCGTTTTTTGGTATCGTCACTAAACCAGCCTTCTACTTCGCCATCAATAGAAATGCCATTATCATCATAATATACAATCAATTTGCCAAGCTCAAGAGTCCCAGCAAGTGAACACGCTTCATGGCTGATGCCTTCCATTAAACAGCCATCGCCTAAAAAACAATAGGTGTAATGATTAATGATTTCGTTGTCAGCTTTATTAAATTGGGCAGCTAGCGTTTTTTCAGCCAATGCAAATCCCACCGCATTGGCAATTCCTTGACCCAGTGGCCCTGTAGTGGTTTCAATTCCGCCTGCATAGCCATACTCTGGATGCCCTGCGGTTTTTGAATGTAACTGGCGAAAATTTTTAATATCATCAATTGTTAAGTCATAACCCGTTAAATGCAATAGTGCATATAACAACATAGAACCGTGACCATTTGATAAAACAAAACGGTCGCGGTTTGCCCATTTTGGGTTGGCAGGATTGTGATTTAAAAACTGACGCCAAAGCACTTCAGCAATATCCGCCATACCCATAGGTGCGCCAGGATGTCCTGAATTAGCTTTTTGAACAGCATCCATAGCAAGGACACGGATGGCGTTGGCATTTTGGCGTTGGTTTAGAGGGGCTGACATTTGGCTAATCCTATAGGCTAATTAAATCGCCATATTTTAACATAATTTATAAAATATTGGGGAATTTTACCAACAGAACAGCTTAAGGTATTTTTAAGTTATTATGGTTTAAACACCTTTTTCGCCATTTGAATGAAATATCCATACACCAATGCGCACTATCAAATATTTGGCTGTCATTCTGTATTTCATAATGACGATTATGCACACTTGGCACATTTGTGATGAAATGATGTCATCATTTACAAAACCTAGTCTTAACTTAAAAAAAATTCTTGGTGGTGTAGCCAGCTTTATAAAGCTCGTGTCTGTTTGTGATTTTACAGGCGATGACAAACCTTAGTATCTATTTGTAAATAAGGCTTGATAAGCAGCAAATGGGGCTCATCATCTGATTTACTTAGCTCATAATTACTTTACAGCCCCTTTGGTTGCTGCCCTTACAGGCTATTGCCAAAGCAGTTTGATAGCTTGACCTTGTGCATACATGTAGCCAAGGCTGAATTGAGTATTTTTATTACCTTGATTGGCTTTTTGGGTTTAATATGGTGATATTTATTGAGTATGCACTTATAAAAAGGCTTAGAGCAAGTGCGAATATGGTGAGTTTTTTAACATA